>DNKW01000045.1:3582-3956 GCA_003488655.1 Candidatus Altimarinota bacterium
CGTTCGATATAATCGAAAACTTCGGGAGTGATGATATACTTTCCGATAACCCCGAGTCGGGAAGTAGTTTCCGATGCTTGTGGTTTCTCGAGGAACTTGTCTACGAGATGAATCCGGTGTTCGGAAGAACTGGATTCCACGATACCATAGGACGATACTCTCTTATCTGAAACCTTTTCCAAAGCAATGATAGGGGTTTGTTTACGGGAGAAAGCCTCGATGAGTTGGGATGCCCCACCTTTTTCTCCTTTGATGAGATCGTCCCCGAAGAGTACGAGACAGGGTTCATCTCCGATGAATGGCCGAGCACGAAGAATCGCATCTCCATCTCCTCGTGGTACCGGCTGTCGCACATAGGCGATACGAGCAAGATT
>DNKW01000013.1 GCA_003488655.1 Candidatus Altimarinota bacterium
GAAGGAAAGACTCCGAAACAAGAACTTCAGCAACGCAAGATTGCGGGATTTCCCATATTCACCGATGGGGTTTTGATGGGGTGGAACGAGTATCGAAACAATAAAACTCCGATTTATTTCACTCGGAAAGACCGGGGACGACACCATTATATCATCGGTAAATCCGGATGAGGAAAGTCGGTATTTGTCGGGTATATGGCGAGACAGGATCTCTGGAACGGAGACGGACTTTGTATCATAGACCCGCATGGGGATTTGGTCGAGGATGTTATTGCTTTCACACCGAAAGAACGAGCCAAGGATGTCATCATCTTCAATCCTGCGGATCATGAACGTCCGATGGGACTCAATATGCTCGAGATTATCGCGACTGATCCCGCTCTCCGAGCGATCGAAAAGGATCGTGCCGCCCTCGATGCGACCTCGATATTCATCAAGATATTCAACGAGGAAATCTTCGGTCCGCGCATTCAGCACTATTTCCGAAATGGATGCCTGACTCTTATGGACGATGAAGACGAGGGAGGAACGCTCATCGACGTGCCACGACTCTTCGTCGACGACGCGTTTATGAAGTACAAGACTTCCAAGGTCAAGAACCCGGTCGTAAAAGCTTTCTGGGAACACGAGTATGCCAATACCGGAGACCGGGAGAAGCAGGAGATGATTCCGTATTTCAGTTCGAAATTCTGACCTTTCATCACCAACACCACTATCCGCAATATCATCGGTCAGCCGAAGTCCGCGTTCAATCTCCGTCGGGTTATGGACGATCAGAAGGTGCTTATGGTTAACCTCTCCAAAGGTATGATCGGAGATCTCAATGCTCAGCTTCTCGGTCTCATATTCGTCTCCAAGATCAATATGGCGGCGATGAGTCGCGCCGACACTCCCGAAGAGGAGCGAAAAGACTTCTTTCTCTATGTCGACGAATTCCAGAACTTCGCCACCGACACTTTCGGGGAGATTCTCTCCGAAGCCCGCAAGTACCATCTGGCGCTCATTATGGCGCACCAGTATATCGCCCAGATTGGAGGATCCAAGTCCAAGGACGGAAAACCTTCCATCAAAGATGCGGTATTCGGGAATGCCGGAACCATCATGTCTTTCAAAGTTGGCGCAGAAGATGCGGAATACCTTGAGAAAGAGTACGCACCGCTCCTCTCCCAGCAGGATATCATCGGGATTGCCAATTTCACCACCTATTGCAAACTCAACATCGATAATGCGACGACTCGTCCGTTCGATATGAAAACCATCTGGGACAACCATTACAAGAACCCGGAGGTTGCAAAGGTTATCAAAGAATACTCCCGAAAGATGTACGGACGCAAGAAAGAGTATGTTGATATGGAGATCGAGGCAAGACTCGGGATTGTGAAATAAAATGCAAAATAACTTCAGACTTCACATTCAAAATTCCATTCCTCGTTCTTCGTACAAGTCGTACGATTCACTTCGGTATTCATTTTTCATGCGAATTCTATCGTTCTTTTATATTTCAAGAAAATCTGACATATAAAAAATCACCCCCGACTTGATTGGGGGTGATTTTTGTGTATACTCGGAATAATATCATTTTTCTTTCGCATATGTATAAAAATTTTCGAATCATCATCCTTGTTATTTTCCTCGCTCTCAGTGCCATCGGTTTTTTTGGCACTACTTTTGCAGAACCTCCAACCACCCGGGATCTAGATCTCAGATATGATGCTTCAAATGGAACCACGAGAGACGGATATATAGAGTCATTCAAATCTTCTTTTGGAACTTTCTTTTTTTGAGGAGATCTTACGGGAGAAAAAGGAGCGAAATATCTCATGATCACAATCGCGCGGGATCTGAAGAATGTCGTAACACTCCTTGCTGTCGTGTATCTTTTCATCATGGTTATCAAACTCATATTCTCGAGCGGGAGCGAGGAGGATGTGAAAAAATGGCGACTCGGAATCATATATACATCGCTCGGGATCGTCGTTATGCAGATAGCTTACACGCTTATATCCACACTGTTCGATAGACAAGTGAGCGGCGTCACCGCCTTTGATTTCCTGGACAAAATAATATATCCGTTTATTCGAATGCTGGAACTTCTCGCATCGTTTGCTTTTCTCGCTATGGCATTCTATGCTTTTTATCGCATTATTACCGCCGGAGGGTCGGATGATAAGGTAAAAAAAGGAAAACAAACCATTATTTTTGCAATTATAGGATTTCTCCTTATCAAAGTACCGCGTGTACTGGTGGAAAGTATTTACGGAAGGGCACAGTGTGATAGTGGACTTTTTGGGATATGCCAAATTACCTCCCCCAATCTCGATGCCTCCGTTCAGATTATGACAAAACTCATTAACTATTTCAATGGATTTATCGGGCTCATCACCGTGATTCTTATAATCTATGCAGGATTTCTCGTGCTCACGGGAGCGGGAGACGACGAGAAGTTGAAGAAAGCAAAATCTATTATCAAGTATGCACTGATCGGTATTTTCTTATTGGTAGCAAGCTACGCCCTGTTTAACTTCTTCGTTTTTAAAGGATAACTATTTTCTCTTATGTTTCGATGTCGCGAATGTGGAGCTACAAGCCAAAAATGGCAGGGGAAATGTCCAATCTGCGGAGAGTGGAGCACTTTGGAAGAAGAAACTCCCCTTTCTAAGAGCAAAAAACAAGCGAGTGGAAAAACACAGGAAGTGTTTCAGATTCTCCCTTCCCGTGAATCCATCACGAAAGTGCAACTTCGAAGCAACGAACTCAATACCGTCCTCGGCGACGGACTCACTCCCGGGAGTTTGATACTCCTCTCTGGAGAACCAGGGATAGGAAAATCGACACTCGCTCTCCAGATAACCGACTGGTATAGTAACAAAGGGAATACTGCAGTATATGTCAGTGCTGAAGAAAACATCCATCAGATATCGGATAGGGCGCATAGGCTCGGCATCGCGAACGAGCATATCCGTATTTTTACCGCACATACTTTGGAGGACATCTTGGAAACCCTGGAAAAGGACAGTTCCGGACTCATCGTCGTAGATTCCATAAGCATGATATCATCGCTTGATGTCAGCTCGCAATCGGGAAGCATTACGCAGATTCGCTATGTGACGGAGGTGTTCATGGAGTTCTCTAAGCGAACGGGACGTTCGATTATACTCATTGGACATGTAACAAAAGAGGGGACTATTTCCGGTCCGAAGATTCTGGAACACTTGGTCGATACGGTACTTTTTCTTGAAGGGAGTAAATACGAGGACTACCGCATCCTCCGAGCTCTCAAAAACCGCTTCGGTCCGACCGATGAGATTGGACTCTTTCGGATGGCGGAAAACGGACTCGTCGATATAGCGAACCCCGGTTTGGAATTTATCGCTAAAGAAAACGAACATCTTTCTGGTTCGGCCCTCGGAATCACTCTCGAAGGAAATCGTCCGATAGTTATCGAGATAGAAGCGCTTTCGACCTATACGAAGTTCGGCTATCCGAAACGCTCGGCTCGCGGTATCTCGAATGGCAAAGTCGATCTCCTCATCGCAGTACTCTCCAAGTGGAGCGATACGAAACTCGAGAGCTACGATGTGTATGTGAATGTCGCTCGAGGACTCTCCATCTCGGAACCGGGAATCGATCTCGCGACCGTTGC
>DNKW01000020.1 GCA_003488655.1 Candidatus Altimarinota bacterium
CCGTAGAGTTCGGCGGGTGAAACCTTGGCGGGATCGATCATCCACTCAAAGCTGATGGACTGATCCACCCATGGATATATCACAGACATCATATCGATAACGTCGTTCATGTCCATATTAATATATTCTTTGTAGAGCCAGAAATTCTCGGGAGCGAGATTGGGAGCGACGCGCACGGTTGGCGCGGAGAGATTGGTTTCGACGAAATACTTCTTGTAGATCGGAAGAAGGGCTGCGGTCGTTCCGACGATACCGGCCGTGGAGGTATTCGGTGCCGGGGCTGTGTGGTAGGCGAATCGTACTCAGTGGGCTTTCATGGCATCGAAGAGCTCTCCCCATTTCTGACCCATTTTCTTCTCTCGGATGAACCACTCGCGGTCGTGACCGAGGAGGATTCCTTTGTCATACTCGGAACCTTTGTACACTCCGTAGGTTCCGCGCTCTTTCGCAAGACCGACAGAAGCTTCGTAGGTGTGGTACGCGTACTGTTCGAAGAGATCGTCCACATGTGCTCTGGCTTCGCTTGAATCGTAGGCCATTCCATGAGTGGCGAGGTATTCGGCGAGCCCTAAGTACCCGAGTCCGACAGAGCGATACTTCATGGCAGTATGTTCGGCTTCCTTGATGGGATAATAGTTGAGCGTGATAACATTATCAAGTATTCGCATAACCACGGGGAATGCTTCCTTCATGGTTGCTTGGTCAAATACTTTTGCCACATTGATAGAGGCGAGGTTACATACGACCAGATCCCCCGGTTCATATCGAAGGATGATTTTTCCGCCTTCAATCGTCTCTTCCACGAACTTGGTCGGCGAAGTATTTTGGCAGATTTCTGTACAGAGTTGGCTTGAATATATCATCCCCGCGTGCTTATTCGGATTAAGTTTATTTACCGTATCTCGATAGAATACATAGGGCATACCGGTTTCTACGGTCGTCTTCAAAAACTTTTTGAAGAGGTCTTTTGCTTTGATAGTCTGTTTCAACTTCATCCGGTCATCCGTTTCGAGGGCAATATAGAATGTCTCGAATTCGGTAGAGTAATTATCCTGAAGCCTCTTTCCAGTTACCCGTTCCACTTCGTTCGGATCAAAGAGCGTCCATTCCCCATCCTCTTTCACGCGCCGCATAAAGAGATCCGGGACGGAAATAGCCGGAAATACGTCGAATGCCTTGGAACGGATATCCCCCGTCTCGGTCTGAAGATCGAGAAAGTCATAGATATCGCGGTGCCATACATCGAGCGTCACGGAGATGGATCCGAGACGAGCTCCGAGCTGGTTCACAGCAATAGCCGTGTCATTGATAACCTTAATCCAAGGATTTACTCCACCGGAAACCCCTTCGATTCCGCGAATCATCCCTCCTCGGGAACGAATGTTTCCAAGGTAGACCCCAATCCCTCCGCCGTACTTGGAAATCTGCGCCATATTTTCCACTCCGTGGTAGATTCCTCGGAGGTCGTCGTCGATATTGATTTTGAAACAGCTCGAAAGCTGATTGTAATTGGTTCGAGCATTGATGAGCGTCGGGGTCGGAAGGGAAATCTTCTGGGTCGAGCACATCTCGTACGCCTTGAGCGCGAACGCGAGACGGGTTTCTGCCGGCTCCGGAATGGCGAGGAAGAGTGCCACGGACATATACATCTCCTGCGGAAGCTCTTTCACGACCTTGTTGGGATTGCAAAGGTATCGCTTGTTGAGTGAGAGCACGGTCGTATATCCGTACCCTTCGTCGGTTTGTTTGTTTAGGTGCTTCCCTGCCTCAAGGATATCCGCTTCGCTGTAATACTGGTAGAAATCCTTATAATAGAGTCCTTTTTCGATATATTCGTCAAAAAGCGCCTTGTAGGATTCGGGCTTGTAAATATCTCCAAGCTTGATTCCCCGGTTTTTGACTGCCTGTTTGTACACATTCCCGAGAAAAATCTGCGCTGCTACTCGCTCCCAAGCGATATTCTCCACAGAGATAAGATCGACGCAAGTCTTCGTGAGGAGCTTGTTGATATCTGAGGTCTTGATATCCTCCACAAGGTTTTTCTTGAATGCTTCCATAAGAGCATCGAATGTACACTTCTGCTCATGACCTTTCGCGGCACGATCAAAAACCATTTTGATCTTATCGATATCAAAAAACGCCTTGGAACCGTCGGACTTTGTCACTTTCATCGCGTTATCCTCGAATTGTTTGATGAGCTCTTCTTTCTTTTCGGTTCGTTCCTCCGTATGTTTCGCCCGATAGATGATATACTGTTTCGCGACCTCGTACTTGTGAAACTTCATAAGATTCTGTTCCACGATATCCTGAATATCCTCGACTCCGGGGATTCGATTCACGAAAACCTCTCAGAACACATGCTCGATATCCTTCACGATGAAATCGGTGATGACCTTCACGAAAGAACGATCCGCTTCTCCTATATCGGATGCGGCGAGTTCGATCGCTTTTTCTATGCGGGTTCTGTCAAAATCGATGAGTTCTCCGTCACGGCGACGGATTTGTGTAATAGTCATAGGAAAATGGAAAATTAGAGAGTAGTATATGTGAATCTTACAGGGAAAAACTGTCATCACCAAATATAAGTATTGTATATAATCACTATATATAGTGATTAATCACTATATTCATATACTACCTATTGTCAAAAGAATTTATGTACTTTTTTAATATACTCCTATTATAGAAATATTACAGAGAAGAAAATTCCTCATCTTTTTTAAGATTCTCTCCCATAACGGAATCTCTGATAAAAAATTTGACAAAAAGCATAAATAAAGTAAACATATAGTTACTTATAAAAAATATTTATCCACATATGAATAAAGAAAATCTCACTCCTGAAGATATCAGGAATATCCGAGAAAATTTAATGAATTACACGCGTGTGGAAAATATCGTCCGCTGTGTATCGATAGCTTTTGAAGCGCTTGGTATCCCGAGGGAAGAGCAATTGAACGATGTAATCCAGGAGTTGGTTTACACAGAATGAAACAGAGTACTTACGTCTGCTCGGTCGGAAGAAATCGTCCCACAAAAAATACAGAAAATATCCTCCGATTCTTTTGCGAAGCCTCGTACCAAAGAAACAGTCGAAAGGATGCAGAAAAATATCGAAAATGCCGAATTGGTAAGGAGTGTTTTTCATTCCGTAGCATCTTCATTGTCAACTCTCGGAATTCCCGTGAACGATGCATTATACGTTTCCATCCACAGACTCGTAAAACAGGAGATTGGAAAAGTATTTGATTCCGTCGAGACTATCGCAGTCAATCCGAATGAGTCCGGAGAAATAACCGCCGAAAATTTAGAGCCTGAGAATTTTCACATCGATTCCACCGGATGGAAAGAAATACGTCTCCCTCAAGGAATACGCATTAAAATCAATCCGGAAGAAGATGTGACCGAAATCCTTGAAGGAGAATTCCGGGGCGAACAGTATTTTTCCCATAATGCCGCCATTCGTGAAACCAAAAAAGCAGGAAAAAAAATCCCGGACAACGAGGAGTGGAGAAACATCATACGATCCATTAATGCTTCACTGGATTTTTGCGAAAAACCACAAAACGATACCTCCGTCCGAGAAACGCTCGGACTAAAACTCTCCGGTTACCAGTACGGCCCCCGTTGATCTTATAAAGAGAGGAGTGTTCAATGATACTACTGGTCTTCATCTTTTATCTCAGATTTCGGTCATTATATAGCTGTAAGCGAGGAAAAAATAGAACCGATCAGAAGTACGGGTGGAGTATATATGTTCTCCATCCGCTGTTTGAAAGATAAAAAATAATACAATAATCCCACAAGGAATTCCTTGTGGGATTATTGTATTACATTACTTTATCCGACAGTCTTTACCGGGACTCCTTCCATTCCTTCAAAAAATACATCGAATTCATCCTGCGTGAGTTCCTCCACTTCCAGAAGCCGTTGTGTTATCTTCTCATGAAGATCTTTATTTGCGAGGATGATAGATTTTGCCCGTTCGTATCCTTTCTTCAAAATATCACGAACTTTCTCATCTATCTTTTCCTGTGTTTTTTCACTAAAAATCTTTCCTCCTCCTTCGGCACCGAGGTGATTTCCCTCAAGAGATGCGGAGGCGAAGTTTTCCGGCCCGAGTTCTTCGTCGAATCCGTACTTCATAACCATCGCTCGTGCAATCTCCGTAGAGTTTTCTATATCGGAGGAAGCGCCGGTCGTGATGAAATCCTTCCCGAAAAATATCTCTTCCGCCACCCGTCCGCCGTATCCCATAGCAATCTGATCGAGAAATTTCGCTTTACTCACATATGTCGTGTCCTTCTCTGGCAGGAACCAAGTCACCCCTCCGGTCGATCCGCGGGGAATCATAGAGATTTTATACACCGGATCGGTATTTGGAAGCATCTTCCCGACAATCGCGTGTCCCACTTCGTGATAGGCCGTCGTTTCCCGTTCCCGAAGAGTCAATATATGTGATTTCTTGGTGCTTCCGAGAGCAATCTTTTCAAAAGCTTTTTGGAGAATCTCATGCGTGATGAATTTAACATTCTCTCTTCCTGCTAAAATCGCCGCCTCGTTGAGGAGATTTCCGATATCCGCCCCGGAAAATCCAACGGTTGCCGATGCAATTTTTCGAAGATCCACATCTTTTCCGAGAGGTTTATTCTTGGCATGCACTTCAAATATCTTCACACGATCTTCCATATGAGGAAGACGAATCGTCACCTTTCGATCGAATCGTCCGGGTCTGAGAAGTGCCTTGTCGAGGACATCGGCACGATTGGTCGCCGCAAGGATAATAACATTGGTTTCATTATCGAAACCGTCCATTTCCGTGAGTATCTGGTTGAGGGTTTGCTCTCGTTCATCATGTCCTCCGCCTATACCGGGAGAGCGTTTTTTTCCGATGGCATCGACCTCGTCTATGAATATGATAGATGGGGCGTGCTCTTTCGCTTCCTTGAAGAGGTCGCGAACACGAGCAGCTCCCACTCCGACGAACATCTCCACGAATTCCGAACCGGAAATGGAAAAGAATGGAACATTCGATTCCCCGGCAACCGCTCGTGCAAGCAGGGTTTTACCGGTTCCTGGAGGCCCGACCATAAGGATTCCGCGAGGGATTTTCGCACCGAGATCTTTGTATTTTTTCGGATTTTTAAGGAAATCCACCACTTCCTCCAGATCCTCTTTTTCTTCTTCCGCTCCCGCAACATCTTTAAAAGTAATCTTTTCATCTTTCTCCGGATCGTACATGCGGGCTCGTGACTTTATAAAAGCCATCGGGCCATTGGTTCCACCGGACATTTTCCCGAAGAGGAATACGAGAAGTACGACAAAAATAATCGTCCCAATAATACTCGGAATCGCATCCGCAAGAAGTTTCCCCCAATACTCATCCTTTATCGATACTTTGGTCGGATTTTTTTGATCGTTGAAACCGAGATCTGTGATTCCGTCATAAGGTGGGAGGATAATTTTATCAACTTCCGTTATGGTTATGGGCTTATTGTTAAATCCCGTTTCTGTTTTCTGTTCTTTCTTCTTTGCAAGAAGAGAATTTCCCTGTACTATCAATTCAGAATACATTCAGGATGCATACTGTGCCTGGATATCATTCAGCCCGACATCAGTATTTATCACTTCCTTGGTCGGAGAGGCGAGAAATGTATAGATTCCCGAGAAAATTATAGCAATGATGAAAAGGATGATAAAGGGATTCGTCCCTTTTATATTTTTTGGTTTTTTTGAACCTTTTTTATCTATATTATCCAGTTTTTTCAGAGTTTTTAGGAGGTCGATTTGTTGTTTTTTCTGCTTTTTCATGCTTGATAGATAGTAAGTATATACCTCACGTATGATGACAATGAGGAGGAAAGATAATATGAAAAAAGATGAAAAAAGCAAGTTGGTGTTTGATTTTTTATGGAAGAAAAGAAAAAGCAAGCCATGGGATGAACGGCTTGCTTTTCTATTAAGACAAATTATTATATATCTTTGCGGATTTGATTTAAAAAGTTTATTATTGCCCGAGCAAATGGAGGTATCCCCCCTGACAATGGGCGCTTATTGTTGGGTCATCGAACAATGGATTCCATGCTTTCACTGGAAGACAACTTCTCATCAAGCCCTATAATGTAGGGATTATTATCTATATACAAATCGATAAAATCCGTATTTAAAAAATCCGCCTTCATATACACCTGACATGAATCGAGTAATTTTTGCTTTTCAAAACAAGTATTTTGCACTATCATCGCCTTGCTGAGAAATAATTGCATATTCATAGCTTCCTCTATTCCTCAGAGGGCAAAAGAAAGCTCCGCTCCCGTTTTAGGATGGGTAATATAGAAATGATTTTTGTCTTTCATCTCAATAAAAAGACCGTTTAAGTCCTGAAGTTTTGGAATGATTTTTTGTATCTCGGCCCAATCTTCCTGAGTTTCTTTTCCTTTCTCATCAATACAAATAAACGGAGATGCTTTTTGTGTTTTAGTATCTTCGTTTCTCTGACAGGACTTTTTCGTTATCGTGTCCGATACCGATAGTGTATTTTTTATGCGTATTTCTCCCATATAAAAAGCGATTATTAAATATAAATCTTTCCTTTAGGATATCAGAAAAAACCTATTTTTGCAAAAAATACTCCAAAATTCCTTGTTAAATCCCAAAAATCCGTATAATTGCCTCGTATCTTTTAACTTTTCACACTATGAATGCAACAAAAGGGATATTGATTGGACTTGGTATTCTTGTTTTTATGGGACTTTTCGGTGCGATGGGATTCTATAACTCTCTGGTTGGCATGGAAGAATCTATTATCTCCATGGATTCACAGGTTAAGAATATGTATGAACGACGCACCGACCTTGTACCGCAGGTAGCAGCCGTCGTGAAGAAATATGCCGAATATGAAAGAGGAACTTTTGAGGGGATTGTGAAACTCCGCGAAGCGTCCGGAAATCTTGCCACCCTCCAGAACATGGGCAAGGAAGGGAAAGTGACTTCCGCCGAGTATTCAAGCCTTCTTACTTCTACCCTGTCGACACTGAAGATCACTATGGAAGCATATCCGCAGCTCAAGGCGGACACCCAGTTTACCAACCTCTTTACGACACTTGAGGGTTCTGAAAACCGCATCAGAGTAGAGATAAAAAATTATAATGATGCCATTGCAGTCTATAATCTTCAGGTCCGATCGTTTCCATACGGAAAGATTTTTTCCGGAATATTCGGATTTTCCGCGAAAGAACGTATCAATCCTCCAGAAGAAAAAGAGATAAAAGTAGTACCGGACGTAGAAAATTTGCTTGATATCGGACAATAAAAAGAATCTCTGAAAGTTCGACCCTTGTGTTCAAACCTCTTCGCTTTGGAGAGACTCCAAAATATATAGTTTTTTCGGGAAATATTCATAACTGGTAATTATTCATTTTATGAAAATTTTCTCTTCTCTTCTCGGGTTTTTCGTTCTTTTTTTCGTTTCTCCGGTCTTCGCTGTCTCGGGAACGGACATTAATCCAATGAATCTTCCCAAACTCACCGAGTATGTGGAGGATTTTTCGAATACCCTCTCCCCTGCTGATCTCACAAGTCTCCGGCAGACATCACGCGATTATGAGATGAAAACAACGAATCAAATGGTAGTCGTACTCATCCCGAACCGAAACGGAAACGAACTTTTCGATATTGGGATGGGGATTTTTAAGAGCAACCAGATTGGACAAAAAGGGAAAGACAACGGGGTACTCCTTGTTATCGCGACCGAGGAAAAGAAAATCCGCATCGTCACGGGATATGGGCTCGAGGGGGATGTCCCTGATGTGCTTGCGAGTGATTTCATCGAGAAGAGCATACGTCCGCTTGTAAATGAAGGAAAATACACTGAGGCAGTCCGAGCATTTTTCGATCGGACAACCCAGGCGATTGGAACGGACGAAGG
>DNKW01000005.1:0-165 GCA_003488655.1 Candidatus Altimarinota bacterium
TTCTCCTAAAAGGAGAAGGGAGTTCTGTCATACCGACCGGAGTGGAGGTATCGCTTTTTATGACACTTATGGAAATAAAAATCAGAAGCAAAAAAAACACTCTCTGTAACTTCATTAAAACATTGTTCCAAATGACCCAATTAAAAGGGATTCCTCGACTTCGCT
>DNKW01000005.1:248-811 GCA_003488655.1 Candidatus Altimarinota bacterium
TCGACTTCGCTCGGAATGACAATATATTCAGTCTTTCTTTTACATTCTGGAATGACAAATAGTCATTTTTACCTTCCCAAAACACTTTTCTTACATCGCTCATACATCTCTTCATCCATTTTCTCGAGTCCTGCAAAAATCTCCGAAACTGCTCCGTCGAGTAAGAGTCCGGTTCCTTCGTCACGATTGAAACCACGGCTTCTCAGATAGAACAGTTCCTCGTCCGAGATGCGGTCGATGGCGAGAGCGTGGCTCGCTTCGATGTCGTCGGAGTGGACGATGAGTGCCGGAATCCCACGGATTTTCCCGCTGGAACCGAGAAAGATATGCCGCTCCTTCAGTCTTCCGACGATTTGTTTCGTCCCTTCTTTGATATCTATCGCACTGTCGAGCAACACTTCACCGAGAGAATCCGCAAGCGAGAGGATACGAATCTCGCTTGTCGCATGATTTGCCTCGAATGAGCTTTTGATAATCGCTTCTATTTTCCCATTCTCAGAGACATGGAATCCACACTGGATCCGGGAATGACTATTCGTCCCCTGATGCGCGATGTTCAGTTT
>DNKW01000005.1:957-20144 GCA_003488655.1 Candidatus Altimarinota bacterium
GGCGTCATCGTTTGCTTCATCGAGCAAAATCCATGATTCATGAGATGGAATCTCGATGGTTTTTGGAAGTAAGTGGAAGTATTGTATTTGACTTTTCATAGAACTTAGATATAAAGATGTAGAATGATTACCCAGTATAGCCATGTCGGCTGTACTGTGTTAATCATCAATTTTGAGGAGGAAATTATGTCCGATAAATTTATTATGGCGTCGCAAATGCTCGCTATCATCGAGGAAAACAAACGGAATAGGCTTCTGATGAGAATGGGGCGGTATGATGCGAAAGTTATTGCCACAGTCGAGGACATTCTTGCGAAAATGGCACTGGGGGAAAATCGGGAATATGACATATCATTGATATGGGCGGAAAATAATGAAAATTTCCGTGAACAATTCAAAGATCTCACCTACAAATTTGGTTATACTATGGTTCATTACATAGATACGCCCAATCAACGGTTTCTCTCCGCCTTTTTTACCAGGGAATAACATTTCTATTGCCCGAGCATGTCTCGGGCTTTTTTTATACCCTCTTTTCCATCTCCATTGCGATGAGTACATTCATCTCGGCAGCATATTCGAGCGGGAGTTCCCGGACGACGGGCGAGAGAAACCCGTTCACGATCATGGTTTTCGCCGCATCCTCGTCGATTCCCCGGCTCCGCATATAGAAGAGCGCTTCTTCGGAGATCCTCCCGGCACTCGCTTCGTGAGCGACGGTCGAGGAACTGTTGCCGACCCGGATATCGGGGAAGGTGTCGCTTTTCGACTCAGAATCGAGAATGAGTCCGTCACACTCGATCTTCGCGACCGACCCCGTAGCGGACGGCTTGATATCGAGGAGTCCGCGATAGGTCGCCCGACCTCATCCTTTGGAGAGCGATTTTGAAAGTACGGTCGAGGTGGTATATTCTCCGATATGGATGATTTTCGCTCCGGTATCGGTATCCTGTCCTGCCGCTGCAAGCGCGACACCGATGTGCGTTGCGGAACTTTTCCGCCCTTTTAGAACTGAGCAGGGATAGAGCATCGTCACGCCCGATCCCATATTGCCCCCGACCCATTCTATAAACCCCTCTTCCTCAACGATTGCCCGCTTGGTGTTGAGATTATAGGTATCAATGGACCAGTTCTCGACCGAGCTGTACCGCATCCGAGCTTTTTTTCCGACATATATTTCCACACACCCGGCATGGAGACTCGCAGTTCCGTATTTCGGTGCCGAACATCCTTCGATATAATGTGCCTGAGCTTCGTCCTCCAGGATGATGATCGTATGTTCGAACTGCCCTCCCGCACGGGCATTCATACGAAAGTACGCTTGGAGCGGATCTTCGATGACGACTCCTTTCGGAACATAGAGAAATGTCCCCCCGCTCCAAACTGCCGCATGAAGGGCGGAAAATGTGTGGTCATTTATAGGGATTGCTTTCATAAAATGACTTCGCACGAGCTCCTCGTGTTCGTGAATCGCAACGGACATATCCTCAAAAATCACCCCGAGATCTCGGAGTTCCTGACGGAGATTATGATACACCACCTCACTGTCGTACTGGGCTCCGACCCCCGCGAGCATCGCTTTTTCAGCTTCTGGGATACCGAGCCGATCAAATGTCCGTTTGATATCGACCGGGACATCTTCCCAATTTTTCCGATCTCCCTCCATGTCCGCTTTTGCGAAGTATCGGATGGAATCGAGATCGAGTCCCGAGAGATTTGGTCCCCAAGAGGGGAGGGGTTTACTCCGAAAAACCTCCAATGCTTTTAATCGGAGTTCGAGCATCCAAGCGGGGTCATTATTCGACTCTGAGATTTTCCGGATAACCGCCTCACTGAGTCCCGCGTCGGAAATATTCTTGTAGACTATTTCATCGCTCTGATCGAGATGAGATTGGAGAGAATTATTTGACATATTTTATTTTTTAAATATAAGTGTTGTCGCTCGTGTTTTCATAAACTGCGTAATTTTTCCGAAAAAGGAGTGTGTCATGTTCAAAAATGAAATATTGGTTGTCAGGTTCGGTTACAGTGTTCTTTACACAGCAACTACCGCCTATGCGATGCAATGGAATCTCGGTATTCCTTTCGTCATTCTCGTGTTTATTTTCATATTCATCGGATCCCTTGCGTTACAATATGGAGCATGGAATACCCTCCTGAAGATCATAGTACAAAAATGGAGGAAATGGATATTCCTTGTTGGAGAATTTGTATCCATACTTTGGTTTCTCATGGAAACCTTATCACTCAAGGAAAACCTATCCTCATCAATCCTTCATGCTACCCCGCAAGATATAGGCTTGAATATAGCTTTGGTCGCGTTTGCTGCCTCAATGTCGATAAGTGCGCTCTGTTCGAAAAAAGAGTTTGAGAAACATCGGGCGTTGTAGATCTATACTATCCTCTCAGAGGATTGGTATCGACCTACAATATTTCCTCAATCAAGACCCCAGCAAGACTGGGGCTTTTTTATTCCCCAAATCCCTCCACTCCAATCTTCTTCACCAACTCCCCTCCTCCTCGCTCGACAATCCCCCCGTTCTTCAGAATAATAACTTCATCCGGTTTTACGAACTCGGTCATACGGAAATTATGCGTGATGATGATGAGGGTATTTTCGGGAGTTTTCACGCGAGCCAAGAGTTCGGCAACCGTCCGGAATGCATCGATGTCGAGTCCGCTCTCGATCTCGTCAAGGATGATGTACTTCGGATTTAGGAGCTTCATCTGGAGGATTTCGATTTTGCGTTTCTCCCCACCCGAAAACCCGACATTCAGATCGCGATCGAGAAACGCTTCTGGAATCCCGAGTTCTTTCGTGAGCGTCGCCAAGTATCTTCGGCAGAGGAAAGGGGAGAGTGCTTTGGTTCCAGTAACAAGATGTCTGTTATGAATCGTCCGAAGATATTCCCCGAGTCGTACTCCCCGAACTTCTGGGATATTCTGAAGCGAGAGAAAGAGTCAGCGATGACTTCGTTCATCGGGGGTCATAACCGCCAAATCCTCTCCGTCGAGGATCATACCTCCCTCCTCTATCCGGTATTTCGGATGTCCCATAAGAGTGAGGGCAAGAGAGGATTTCCCGCTCCCGTTCTGCCCGAGAATATAATAGGTTTTCCCTGTCTCGAAAGAGATATCGATGTTTCGGAGAATCTCTTTTCATTCCACCGAAACTCTGAGGTTCTGTACTTGTATCATTGCAAAAAAATGAATGGTGACTAAATTAGTCATATATTATCGAAAATGGGCTGGAATGCAAATGAAAAAGCTTTTTCTTGCTATTCTGCTATTTTCGTTGTCAGGCTATATAAAACACCCGCTGATGACGACGGAAAGCGTCAAAGGATCAGAAGTGTCAAGATGAATTACAAAGCAAGAGAGGATCCCAAGCGTCAGAGAGTGCGGTTTTCTAGTTTTTGAGGCAACGTACAGAGAAACCGGTTGCTCGAGTAACGTTATTGAAATTCATGGGAACCACAGACGTAGAAGTGGAACTTAGATTGTACCCGTACACGGTGTACGAACTAGACGACCAGTAGCCACCATACGATCCCTGACTAGTGAGCGCCCCGTTGGAGGCAGCCCGATAGCCTGCAGTAGGAAGTTTCAGCGTGCTTATAAAGGTATTCCGATGACTTCCGAGGGTGGTATAAGCGGTATTCCATTCGGATTGGGTCGGTACGTGGTAGTTTAGGGCGCAGGGACCTCGGGTATCGGGAGTAGCGGTTCCTCCCCAATCATACCAACGGTTCGCTCCTCCGCTTGTCGTATCCGATATGGTTGATGACCAAGCAGAGAGAGTGGGGGTTGTACAGGACTGAGTATCGCGATCCCAGGTGCAGTTGTCGGTGGAGGTTACTCCTCCGTCATAATCCCATGCGATATTCTCTCACCACTGGAAGTACTTTCCTCGTTTTGATTCCGGTTCTACGAGGGGGTTATCATTGGCGTTGGCAGCGTAGGATGTGGATATGGTCGTAGCTCCGACATTACAGGCAGCCCAGTATTTTCATCCGACAAGGATATCGGGAGTTGTGCATCATGGATATTGATGAGTTGTTACTGTCAATGTTTTCCCACTATTATCTCCACAAGCTCCTCATACTGGGGTAATATTGGTGGTTCAAACGGAAAGAGTAGTAATGGTGGTTCCGGCAATGGTAGCGACGGCAGTATCCGAGCTAGTATAGCTTGTCGGTGCCGTACTACAGTTGTTGGAGATAGTGGAACTGGTTCCTTGTGTTACGGAAGCTTGAGAGAGAGTGAATGTGCCGGTTGCTCCGTCTACGGTACAGTTCGCAAAAGTATATGTACCGCTCAAAGTTCCGTCCGTACAAGTTCTCTGTTGGCTGATACAGGTATTCCCAAATGATACGGAGGCTGTTTGATAGGCGGTAACGGAAGTACTGTGTGTTATGGGGGTAGCGTTAAAAGTACAATCCTGATAAGTTATGACTGCCGTGTGGACAGTACTTGTACTTCCTCCGAGGCTCACAGAGAGGAATTTTCCTCAGAGACTCGCCATAGTTCCGGTATTTGTGTCCCTAAGGGCTGTTATATATGAAGCGATATTGGATTGGCTCGCGAGAGCGGTTCCGGAGTAGGCAAGAGCTATGCTGGAGGCGAAGAGGATTCGTTCAGTATCGTTGGATGGGAGAGAACCGGAGGAATAGACAAGGAGCTTGGATGCAATAACTGCATTTGCGAGTCCTCCAGAGTTGGTTTGTCCGTGGATGAGAAACTTGGCAGGATCCAATGCTCCGCTCCCAGTAGTGATGAGAGATGGCACTGCGAGAAGGTAGACCATGCTTCCTGTTTCTGTTTTGGCTACTATTCCGTTATAGTTCCCTTTGATGTAGGTGAGAGTGGGATTTCCGGAAGATGCGTAGGTTTGTGGTATTATGTAAGCCATACTGTCTCATTCCCAATCGGTCTTGAGTTGATATGCATTTCCATGAGTAAGCTTGGAGTAGGTGTATTCTTTGGCGGTCGTCAGGGGATCAGTGGGCTTTTTTGATAGCTTGGATCCTGCGGAACCGAGGATGTTTACGACGGTGTCTCCGATGGTTCCTTGAGTCCAGAGAACTCCCCCGGAGTAAGTGACGGAGAAAGAGCCGTCGGGGTTCGGATAGGAACCGGTTTTAATGTAGGCGATATCGAGACCTTTGGCTATATTGGCGAAATCGGATGTTCTGGAGGAGTCACGGGCATTGCCGGAGAAACCTGTCAGTCTTGTGAAAGCGATGGTTCCGAGAATGATGAGAATAGTGATGACCACGATGAGTTCCACGAGGGTGAAACCCTGGTAGTTGTGGGATTTGGATTTTTGGTTTATGGAAAGAGTATTTTTTGTGTTCATAAGAAGGGGGGTAAATTTTAAAAATGGACGGGAAAAGTGTAACAGAGATTTATAGGAATGCAAATGAAATAATTCCCTTTTCGAGGTTTTTCTTGCTATCTTCGCATTTTCCTTATAATCATCTCTAAATTATTCATTCCTCACTCTTTTTTATGTCCAATACCATTGTCTGTCCGAACTGTCATAAGGCCATTGACCTCTCCGATATCGCGAAGCAGGAACTCGAAGGAGAGTTCGCCAAGCGTGAAGCGACCATGCAGGAGGAGCTCAAAAAGCGCGAAGAGGAGATAAAAAAAGAGATGTGGGGGAAAGCCGTCGCCGCAGCAAAAGTTCAGTCCGATGAAGAAAACAAGAAACGCGAAGTGGAGCTCGAATCGCTCCGCAAGCGCGACGAAGAATCTCGCAAGAAAGAGATGGACTTCCTCCGAGAACGCCAGCAGTTCGAGGACACGATAAAGAACGCGAAATTCGAGAACGAAAAAGCGCTCTTTGAAGCACGCAAACTTATGGAGGAAGAACTCAAAGTACAGCTCCGCAAAGAGCAGAATCTCGAACAGGAGAAACTCGGGCTCGAGTGGGAGAAGAAGCTCGCCGAACGAGACAAACAAATGGAAATCCTTCAGCGTTCCCTCGCGGAAGCGAATCAGAAAGCCAATCAGGGTTCCATGCAGATTCAGGGGGAGATCCAAGAGAATGCCCTCAAGGGACTCCTCGCGAGCGAATTTCCGTTCGATATGATCGACGATGTACCGACCGGCATCAAGTGAGCCGATCTCGTCCACACCGTCCGCAATCAGTTCGGACACACTGCCGGTATCATCGCCTGGGAATCCAAAAATACCAAGGCATGGTCGGACTCCTGGGTCGACAAACTTAAAGAAGACCGTCTCCGCGTAAATGCCTCCATCTCCGTCATCATCTCCAATGTCCTCCCAGACGGAGTCAACCACTTCGGTCTCTACCGCGACATCTGGGTCACGGAATGGCGCTATGTCATCCCGCTTACCATCGCGCTCCGAGAGCAGATGATCACCATGGAACAAGTCAAGAATTCCCTCAAGGGCAAGGACGAGAAGATGGATATGCTCTACTCCTACCTCACTTCCACCGAATTCCGCGACAAGATCCAGAATGTTATTGAGGCCTTCCAGTCCATGAAGGAATCCCTCGAAACCGAGAAACGCTCCATGGAGCGAATCTGGGCGAGTCGCGAGAAACAGCTCGACCGCGTCATCTCCAACACCGCCCGTCTCTACGGCGATATGCAGGGGCTTATCGGAGCACAGCTCCCGAAAGTGGAATATTTGGAGTTGGGGAGTGGAGAGGAATAAAAAACTTGCATTTTCCGTAAAATACGTAAAATACGGATGTGTACTTGATAACTATTTAAAATATGGAAACTCTCACCGCCACAATAGCACAGAAGAATTTCGGTGCCGTGATGCGCAAGATCGATCGTTCACCCGTATTCGTGAGCCAGCACGGTGAGCCACGAGCAGTAATCCTCGGACTCGACGACTTTCGGGATCTCATAGATGGCAAGATGGCGACGACTGTATACGAGTCGCAGGATTTCCTCTCAATAGAGGAGTCGACTAATTTTATTACCTCCCTCGCACGACATGCTTAGTATCCAACTTTCCCGCCGTGTGCGGGATTTTCTTGAGGCCATCCCGAAAAAGCACGCCTGACAGATCGCTCGCAAGATCCAGGAGATCGCGACCGATCCGGATACTCGTCCGCCCCATCCGCTGCGAGGATTTCCAGGATACTATCGAGTCAAATCGGGCGAATATCGATTCATCTATCGGATCGAGGACGGTCATATATTGCTCGTCCTCATCGCCGGGAAACGAAACGACGACGAGATTTATCGGGATTTCTTGAAGATGATGAAGTAATTGGGGCTCATCAGGGCACAGTTACCAAAAGTGGAGTATTTGAAGCTCAGGAGTGGAGAGGAGCAAAATTATTCTCTCTATTTGATTTCCACCCCCACCGGACAATGATCCGAACCTCGAATCTCCTGGCGGATAAAGGCTGATTTCAGTCTCTCTCGAAGTCATTCGGAGATAAGGAAATAATCGAGGCGCCATCCGATGTTCCGGTCTCGCGCGTGGAAGAAGTTGCTCCACCAGGTATATTCTTCTGTTTTATTCGGATAGAAATGACGGAAGGTGTCTATGAAACCATCGGAGAGGAATTTCCCGAACCCGTCCCGCTCCTCGTCGGTGAATCCGGCACTCCCGCGGTTTGCTTTCGGATTTGAGAGGTCGATATCCTTATGGGCGACATTGAGGTCTCCGCTGACGATGACCGGCTTCTCGGCTTCGAGGCGCTTGAGATAGTCGAAAAAGAGTGAATCCCAGAGCTGGCGGTATTCGAGACGCTCAAGTTCGCGCTTGGCGTTCGGAGTGTAGACCGTGACGAAGAAATATTCCTCGAATTCGAGGGTGATGATACGCCCTTCGGTATCGTGTTCCGCCATGCCATAACCGTAGCGAACGGAGAGCGGTTTAATCTTCGAGAAGACGGCCGTTCCGGAGTACCCCTTGCGTTCGGCGGCGTTCCAGTAGACCTGGTACCCGAGAGACTGGAGATCGAGTCCTGCGGGGAATTGCTCCTCGGTCGCCTTCACTTCCTGAAGCCCGATGACATCGGGGGATTCTTTCTCGAGGTATTCGAGAAACCCTTTCGTGAGAACTGATCTGACTCCATTGACATTCCAGCTGACAAACTTCATAGGTAATTGATGAAAATATAACTATCCCCGATAGTATGAGAAAACTCGGAAAAATCAATTAAAAAATCCTCCGAATCGGAGGATTTTTTAATTGTACCTGTCTTTTTAGTTTTCTATCTTAATAGAAGGCCCCATTGCATTACAAACATATATACTGTTGATGTACCCTGCACCGCTCTTAAGTCCGGTTGGTTTTACGTCACGGATTGTCTTCAAAAAGAATTCGATATTTTCCTGAAGTTTCTTCGGTCCGAAGGAGAGTTTTCCGACGAGGGAGTGAACATTTCCTTGTTTGTCGTTCTTGAATTCGAATTTACCACCCATAACTTCTTTTACGATAGCGAGAAGGTTATCACCTACCGTACCAGTCTTCGGGTTTGGCATAAGTCCCTTTGGTCCGAGAACCTTAGCGATCTTCCCCATCTTTCGCATCATAGCGGGAGTCGCGATAGCAACGTCGAAATCGATTTTACCAGTCGCAACGATATCTACGAGGTCATCACCTCCAGCAACAGTTGCTCCGAGAGCAAGAAGCTCTTTTTCATTTCCAGCATCCGTAAAGGCTCCGATACGAACGGTCTTACCACTTCCGTTTGGAAGACTCACCGTTGAGCGGATCATCTGATCTGCGTATTTCGGATCGATATTGAGATTAAAATGGATTTCCACTGTCGGGTCGAACTTCACCGTGTTCGTTCGTTCGAGAAGCTCAACAGCTTCACCAACCGTATATGTACGTTCTTTTTCAACGAGGGCGATTGCCTGGTTGTACTTCTTTCCGTGTTTCTTCATAAAATAATAATTAGAGAAAATAAATTGGTCCAAGTGAAAGTTTATGAGCTTTCTCCCAATTTGTAGTTTTTGGACGCGCGAATTATATAGAAAAGAGGGGGAAATGCAAATGAAATTGAAAAATCCTAAAACTGTTTTAAAAACGCGATATTATTATCGTTTCCCCAGATTTTACCAAGACACCACGAATCCCGGCGATGAGCAGTTATAAATCGGAGAACACTGTACCGGTTTCCATTTACCACCAATCTTTTTCTTACAACATTTATCAGTCGGTACACTCGGAAAAAAAGTTCCATTATCATCGGTGTATGCAGTTGTCATACAGGATTTAATCGATGTGTCCACCATATTCGATCGATTACACCACCGTGGATAGTAGAAAGAAGTGCCCGCACCACTTACCGTAATGGTTCTTTGTCCGTTGTAGGAGACGGTCGGATAGTTCCAATATTGATTGGAACCATAATCGAGACCGGCAGATCCGATACTCCCTGATATGCCTGGAGTAAAAGCAAAATCGCGATTAGCAAGCTTACATGCAGCAGTACACATACCACAGTCACCATACCCATAGAAAGGTAGTGCGACATTGATTTTCCCATCTGTCGTGGTCGACACGGTCACGCTTCTGTTGCATGGATTTTTTGGCACTCCTTCATCGATGATTGTAACCCCTGGAGGCAAAGGATTTCCATCCGCATCTGTAGGATTTTCTTCATATATTACCGCTACCTGAGAAATTGCCGTTACAGGACCGGCACTATTACAATTCGCTCCATCCCATGTATATCCGGCAGCACATTTGTAGTTGCAGACAGTCGTACTCGCCGTCGTACTGTAGACAGTGGCGGAGTTGGCTGGAGACCAAGCAACTCCATTCCAGGTTTGAGTGTAGCTCGCGACGGTATTCCAAGTAGTTCCGGTTGCCGGCTTGGATGAGCAGGTATAGGTTTGAGTATCGGCTACACAGGAAGTTCCATTCCATGTGTAGTGTGTATTGCAAGTAAATCCGCAACTTGTGGCTGCGTTTGTCCATGAGGTCGTCGGTGCCCATATTGAGCCATTCCAAGTCTGAACATAGGTAGCTATGGTGGAAGCGGTTGCGTTTGTAGGAATAGAACCTCAGCAAGCAAGAGTTTGTTTATTATTTACACAGTTCGGATTTCCATTCGCGTCAAATCCCTTTATCACCTGAACCCCCGGACAAGTTATAAACATGCTGGTAAAGAAATCTTGGAATTTTCATCCGGCGGATTGTCAGGATGGCGTGGATGGTACTGTGATGCCGGACGGAATGACGGGGGTATGAAGTGTATAATCCGTAGGAGTGGCGGGGATGACGCAATATTTCCATCCGTCAGCAGCAAAGCCTTTGACGATGGTATTTCACGGGCAAAGTCCCGAGAGTTTTTGAAAATAATTTCCAAATTTTCCTCCAGTGATCTGTCCGACTGGAGCTCCAGGATAGGATCCGGGAGTAGAGACAGGAATTGATGAAATGGCTGCCCCATTGTATGTTCCATCCGAAGGGACACAGATTCGATTCAAATTCGTGTCGAATCCCTTGAGGAATTCATTTGCAGGACAAGACACAAACATATTGGAAAATCGGGTAGAAAAAGATCCGTTTGATGTCATTCATGAAGGAAAGCTTCCAGGAAAAACAATTCCTGCTGCATAGACAAGCCCTATGAGAAGAGAAGAAAATCAGAGAAGAAGAAAAAACTTGGAAGAAGCGCTTTTAAATAAGTATTTTTGTTGTTTATTACGCATAATATGAGAAATTATATATTTTTCAGATTCAGTGAACTCGAAAATTGTACACCAAAATAAAAAAATGTAAAAAGTTTTTTCTCCATACGATTTTTTATCGAACCTAAAACTGCTTCAGAAACGCGATATTCGGATTCTGGAAGAAGCGCATATCGGGAATCCCATAGTTGATCATAACCAGCCGATTGAGTCCGAACCCGAAGGCGAATCCGGTGTATTCGTCCGGGTCAATCCCTCATTCCCGAAGGACATTCGGATGAATGAGTCCTGCTCCCATGAATTCTATCCAACCGGATTTCTTACAGATCTTACACCCCGTTCCCGAGCAGAAAGGACAGGAGAAGTCCACTTCCACTCCCGGTTCCACGAATGGGAAATACCCGGGTCGCATACGAATGGAAACTTCTCGACCGAAGATATCGGAGAGCATAGTTCGGAGCGTGTATTTGAGATTTGCAAGAGTGATATCTTTATCAATCACCATTCCTTCCACTTGGTAGAAGGTATTCTCGTGCGTTGCATCGATATCCTCGTTTCGAAATACCCGCCCCGAG
This sequence comes from Candidatus Altimarinota bacterium, assembly GCA_003488655.1. GTDB lineage: Bacteria > Patescibacteriota > Gracilibacteria > BD1-5 > UBA2023 > UBA1545. The sequence goes on from DNKW01000005.1 coordinate 12,182, forward strand.
ATAATCGCCTTGATTGGAGCCCCTTTCGATTTCATGATGATATTCTGCATGCTGGAAGTCTGCGTCGCGAGAACATTCCCGGTTCCTTCGAGCCAGAAAGTATCCTGCATATCTCGTGCCGGATGGGTTTTCGGGATATTGAGAGAATCAAAGTTCCAATACTCGGTCGTGACTTCGTTCGATTCGTAGATATCGAAGCCCATGCGCTTGAAAGAGTCCTCGACCTTCATAAGCGTCCGAGTGATCGGATGGAGGTGATTTCCGGTATCCTCAGAAATCGGAGCGGTCACATCCTCAAACTCATTCGCGAGTCGGTCGGCGATGAGCCGGTTCTTGATAACCATGAGTTGTGCCTCAAAAGCGGCAGTTATGCGGATTTTGCATTCATTGATGGCTTTCCCGACGGTTTTCTTCTCCTCATCGGAGAGGTCTTTTACCCCTTTCAGGAGCTCCGTCAAAGATCCGTTCTTCCCGAGGATGGCGTTGCGAAGGTCGATAAGCGAAGCCTCGGAACTGAGAATGGCAATTTGAACGAGAGAATTTTGTTCAAGGGTTTGGAGAGTTTGGAGCATAGAATTTAGTTTGTTTTAGACGTAATTCCTCTGAATTTTTCTTGATATCTCGCGAGCGCATCCCAAGCACCTTGGGAAACTCGTACCACTTTCCCGTCTTTCATTATTTTTCTATCTAATCAAGAAAGTGCTGTCCGTACCTGATTTGGATGCGGACGAGGAGTAGTAGCGACCGCATCATACACAGTCGTTGCGTTAATTTCAAAAGTTGAGAATACTTCTGCCATGGTGTGAAATTATATTTTAAGTGGCATAATGATATGTCGGTATGTGCTTTTCCCGTCGGTCTCGGGAACTCCCTTGATCATAATCGGTGAGAGTGGGGTTTCGAAGTCGATGCTCACGTAGTCCTCCTTGATGACTCCGAGAACTTCGAGCATATAGACGGAGTTGAGTCCGATTTGTGCATCCTCTCCTTCGACCGAAGCGACGACGCGGATATTTCCGGCTCCGATTTCGGTGTCTCCGGTGGAGATCTCGAGTCCGGATTCTGATCGAAACGCGATGCGGGTATTGTAGTTATTCTCACGACTGATGAGATTCGCTCGTTTAAGGGCGATGATGAGGTCATTTCGCATTACGACCCCTTTTGTCGTATATCCTTTCGGGAAGAAGTTTCCATAGTCCGGGAAATGTCCGTTGAGCAGACGGGAGAATACCTTGATGGTTCCGAATACCACGAGGAACTGATTTTCCGAGAGAAAAAGCTCCACGGGAACATTCTCCGGGAGGATTCGTGAAAGCTCCATGGCAGTCTTGGATGGGATAATGATTGCCGTGGAGTCGGTCGATTGTATCGCATTCACGAGAACGTATTCGGAGAGTCGAAAGCTGTCTGTTGAGGCAAATACGGCATTTTTATCTTTGAGGGTGAAATAGATTCCAGCAAGAGTTGGGCGGATATTCCCCTCGGCGGTGGAGAAAAGAGTCCGGTCAATCGCCTTTTTCAGATCTCAGGAATTGATGCGAAACGGTTGCTCTACCTTGAAAACCGGGATGAGCGGGAATTTCGATGCTTCTATACCTTTTACTTTGGTCTCGGAAGAAGGAGTGGTGAACTGGAGAGAGCCACCGGAAAGAAGTTCGATAGTTACTCGGTCGTCCTGTACGAGCGAGATAAAAGAGGCGAGAAATTTCGCAGAAACCGTGAAATTTCCCTCAAGTTCGATATCGACACCCGTATCGACCACATATTCCATCGCCATTTCCAGATTATTGGCAGTGAGTACTATTTTCTTATACTGAGCCGAGATGAGAATATTTTCCAATATGGGCGTCATATTGGACACAGTGCTCGCATGGCTTACTACGTCAATTGCTTCCTTGAGGATTTTGGTGTCAATCGTAAAACGCATGAGGAAAAGTTATTAATTATGATGAATATTTCTTTATTTTTCCCTCATTTGAAACTTCCAGGGAGAAAGGAAATAATTATTTTTAATGTATTTTCCCATACAGAGTACAAAAAACTCGGAAAAAATCAAATAGAAATAGTATTTTTTTTACTTTTTATTGAAAATAATATGAATACACGAAACGAGATAATAAAAAAATAGCATTACAAAGAGAAAAATAGAGAGTTTTGCGATTATTTTTTGTATTTTTCCAAAAAATCACTATAGTACCCGGGATTTTATCCATTTATAACTCCTACGAGCATGAATCGAATTTTCGAGAAAAGCTCCGGTGGAATCGTTTATAGAAAGCAAAAAGGCAAGATTGAAATACTCCTTCTCGAATGGGAAAATGCCAAACGAGCGCGAGAATTCGTACTCCCGAAAGGGCATATGGAAAATACTGAAACTGCTAAGGATACAGCCCTCAGGGAAATAAATGAAGAAACGGGGCTTGCCATAGAAGATCTGGAGGTTATAAAATTTATGTCCAAGATCAACTATAGCTTCATAGCAAGTCATAGAGAATGATCTCCTGTTATAGAAAAGGATGTCTATCTTTTTCTTGTGAAGTACAACGGTACTGCTGATCCTGTTATAGAAAAAGATAAACGATTCTACGGATTTCGATGGTTTAGCATCGAAGAACTGAAGACAGCCAATATTAAACCAGATATACATGGTTTTGTGAAGAAGAACATCCAATACATGTAGTTGAACTTATGTAAAATGCGAACTTCGCACTCAAACTTTACGTTTCCTCGTTCTCCGTACAGTCGTACGGTTCACTCCGGTACGTAGTTTTCGTACGAATTTCATCATTTTCCAGAAGTCCAGAAAATCATAGATTTTCGGATATTTTTATTAAATTTTTAACTTTAGGCTCTATGGATATAACTTCTCGAAACAATCAGCTTGTTATTACTTCTGAAAAAAAAGAAATCATCTTTCAGGGTCCTACTTCCATCGTACTTGATGGGATGATTATTGATTTTCATGGTGAATATGAAAAATCGGGATTTCTTGCAACATTTCACGAAGTGGAAGGGGGGCCGCTTTTTACTCTGCGCGTTGAAGGAAAAAATATCGCCTATGTTCCGACCGATACGCTTGAGATTACGGAAAAAGTAGTCGATTTCCTCGGAAATATCGACATCTTGATACTTCCTGGAGACAAGAATGCGACAAAGATTTTCGAGAACCTGGAGGCACGGATGGTTGTTCCATATGGAGAAGAAACTCCCATTTTCCTCTCTTCTCTTGGACAGAATATCGAGATGGTAGAGAAATACAAAACAAAGGAAGGTGATTTTGAGGGCGAAGCAACGGTGTTTGTACGAGTCGGGAATTAATAATGAAAAATTAATAAAAATACGAATCTTTCTAGGAAGATTCGTATTTTTCTTCCAGTATTTTCCCCGAATATCTAAGCGGATTTTTTATTGTCCGGGGTAAATCTTGTTATATCGCACGCTTCTATGTTACTGTCGTCATAGGGATCCAGATGAATAGTGATAAAGCAGTTCGGGAAAATACTTTTGAGTTTACATTCTATCGTATCGCTCACGGTATGTGCCTCAAAAAGCGTAATCTCCGTATCGAATACGAGATGAAACTCGATAAAGGTATCCTTGCCAGAGCATCGGGTTTTGAGAAAATGATACGACTGGATATCCTGGGAAGTTTTTTCTATAATATCGGTAATTTTCTTTATATCGGAGGCGCACAAAGCCTTGTCCATAAGTATCTCATACGCGGATCGTATGATCTGACTCGCTCCATAGATGATGTACGCCGATATGAGAAGGGAGATAATCACATCGATGATATACCATCCGGTAAATTTTATAATGATGATGGTAATGATTATTCCAACATTGGTAAACAGATCTGTTTTATAGTGAAGGGCATCCGATTTTATAATGAGATTGTCGGTTTCTCGGGCAACTCGATTCAAGTACCATACGATTCCGATGGTAAATACGATAGATACGACCATAAAGATAATCGAAGTATCGGCATCTATGATAAAGTCTTTGCTTATAAATTTTCGAATGGCAAAAAAAGAGATAAGAAATCAGGAAATAATAATAATCAGTCCTTCTATAAGGGCTGCGATTCCCTCTATCTTTCCATATCCATAGTGATAGGCGTCGTCATTGCCTTGCAAGGATTTTTGGATGGCAAAGAAATTGATGATGGAGACAAAGAAATCCAGAAGAGAGTCTATGGAGCTCGAAAGAACCGTCAAACTCCCCGTCATTATACCTCCGGTGAATTTGATGATAGCGAGGATAAGTGCCGTGAAACTGGCAATGATAACGGCTTGTTTGGGAGAATGGGACACGGAAATAAATATAAAGATATATTTAAAAGATTTTATGGATTTTAATGAAAATACAAAAGAAAATATTACGCATTGCTAATGAAGTATGGTTTCTGCCAAAGCCGAAGTTCCTGCTGGTAATGAAGTTCCATAGTAAGATAAAACGGGAATAGATGCAGTTTGTCCCAATATTTCTATATTGATAAGACGTTCCGTGGATTGTACATGCATTCATTTGATATTGAAAACCAAAAATCCACCAGTTCCATCGACCCAAAAATCCACATCGGGAGCTTGATCATAAGCATATGAATAGCTATAAGGAGAGCATTGTGAAAACATTCTTGATGCCTGAGATATGTTTAAGTAACTAGGTACCAAGGTATGATATGTTCCATATACCAATTTATATTCTTGACTACAGCTCGCGATAGCATGTCTTCCAAGCCATACAATACTAAGAGTTACTATCCCTCCATTTTGATCATGGTTAGAATATGTTTGAGGAAGTGATAGTTTATAATAAGAGTTCGTGTTTGTGATAGTATGTCGCATAATAATTTTCCTATCTCCTGAATTTTGATCAATTAAACCAGCCATATAGTGATTTTCCACTTGATCCTGACCTCGAATATCGAGTTTTGCCGTAGGGGTTGGTGTTCCGATCCCGATGTTTCCCGTCGTATTTATTCTCATTCGTTCCGTATTTCCCGCATAAAGTGCAAGGGGGAGATTTGATGCTGTACCAAGATAACCAACCCCGCTCGCATCCGTACCGATTCGAGTCGTCCCGTAAGCATTCGCAACATCAAAATAAGTTATAGCTGTCGATCATGAGTTATTTAAACGAGCATTTTGTCCAGTAATATCAAGTTTGTAGGCGGGGGTAGTGGTGCCGATTCCCATATTACCATTACTGAGCATAGTTACTGCATTCTTCTCTCAGACTATATCGTTGTTCCAAAACCTTAAACTATTATTCGTTCGTTCATTATAGATTCCCCAGTGCTTGTTCGCTCAAGCGACACTCTGGATATCAATCTCTGCGTTTGCTCCAGTGTTGTATATATGAAGCAAAGTGTTCGGAGTAGCGGTTCCGATTCCCACCTTTCCTCCCATATAAGCAGTTCCTCCGGTTACACTACTCCAAAGAGCCGATGCTCCGGAAGTGAGAGTATCCACTCGAGTATTGAGATCGTCTATATTTGCAATCATCGTATTCCAGATGTCTATGGTGAGAGGTTGTCCAGAAATAACCGGAGTCATAACTGAATATGCTCCGTACCCAATCGAAAGCACCGTAATCGTTCCAAAGAATACGAGAGCGGAGTAGAGAGACTTTTTAAATAAATTCATACGATGAAAAGTAAGAAATTAAATTAGCTCCATTATCGCATAATTTTTATAGATTTCAAGTTTCACTTGAAAAACAATAAAAAAGCGACTATTGTGAGATAATCGCTTCAAAATTGATATTTCAAAAGTGGAGCGATTATCCTGAATGTCGCCAAACAACTCACGTCTCTTCTCTACAATAAAGGAAAGATGGAGTGGATAACCGCTCCATACTGAACTTTATGGTAGAGACAATAAGAAAAAACTTAAAAAAGTGAGTTATTTGGCATAAAGATAGTACTTTTTTCTTGAAAAAATGCAACAAAAAGTGTATTTACTTGAAAATGTACCCATTTTTTATATAATATTCTCATGTCCAAAAAAATCTACATCATCGACGGGTACAATTTTCTGTATCGCGTGTTCTATGCGATTCCTCCGTTTTCCCTCAAGGACGGGACTCCGGTGAATGCGGTTTTTGGGATGGCGAAAATACTCCTCGCCCTTCATCGGGAAGATAGACCGGATTATCTGATATTCACGCTCGATTCCAAAAGCAAGGCGCGTTTGGAGCTCTATCCTGAGTACAAAGGAACGCGTGATCGTATGCCCGATAATCTGAAAATTCAAGAATCCATCATTATGGGAATGCTCCAGATTATGGGAATCAAACATCTGAAAGTCGATGGATACGAGGCGGACGATATCATCGGGACGCTCGTAACCGATCTCGGAAGAGATAAGGAAAATAGTATATTCATCCTCTCGGGAGACAAAGACCTCTATCAGTTCATCGATGGAAACGTCGCGATTTACGATACGATGAAGCACAAGATTTATCACACCGCCGAGGCACGGGAAAAATTCGCAGTCGATCCGAAACATATTGTCGATTATCTTGCCATCTGCGGAGATGCCTCGGACAATATCCCCGGCATCCCTGGATTCGGGCCCAAAAAAGCAGAATCTCTCATCAATGAATACGGGACGCTTGAGAATATCTATGCAAATATCGAAAACATTCCGGGGAAAACCCGGGAAACGCTGGAGATAAACCGAGAAATCGCTTTTGTGAGTAAGAAACTTGCGACCATTGATACCGAAGTTCCCCTTGATAATTTCTCACTTGAAGAGCATATATTTGCTTCTCGAGAATTTTTGACCAGTGAGGTCATCGCCTTTTTCACCGCTTACGATTTTCGCTCGCTTCTGCCGAAAGAACACATCCAAACCAAAGATTTCTCCTCTCTCAAACTCCAACAAATTCCTATTAGGTGAGAATCGGAAATAAACAAATGCTTGGAACTCTTGAAGAAAACCAAAAAAATCTCTCTTGCGACCTATGGGGAACGCTTCGCTCTCTTGGGCGGGACTCTTTATTTCGGAGGGGAGGAGATCTATGTTTTCGAAACAGCTGCCATCGACATGAAACCGTTTTTCCGGGAAATACTTTCCGGGGAATATAAGATTATCGGATATGATCTCAAAAAAGACCTCGAACGAATCGAGGCCTATCTGAACGGAAGTATAGGTGAAGTAAAAACAGGGCAGATGGGGTTGTTTTAATAATTCGTCCAAATTTGCAAATACTGATTTGCAGTATTGTTGGACTCATTGGACTCGTCCGTGCTATTGTTCGCATCGACTACGATGCTCAGAGAATAGTAATTTCCAGTAGAGTATATGCCTAATTCCGAAGGAACTGTATAGACAATAGAAGCCGTACACTGCCCCCGGGCAAGTTGCAGCGAAGTATATACATTCGTAGTCATATTATTGGCACTAAAGCTTGTCTTTACAGAGGCAGAATTTCTCATATCACCGCCCTGATTACATATTTCTGCTACGATGTGCCTATCCGAAGAATTTTGGTATACTCTCTGAACGACGAGATCATGTCGATCATATTGCGGAGTATTGTAATAATAATTGGAGTTATATGTATTGCAATAGTTATTGGCAGGGGTGCAATAATAGGAGTTGTTGGTGTAGTTGGAATTGCAATAATTGTTTGAAGAATTGCAGTAGTTCGTATTGTAGTAATTATTGGGATAATAAACAGAAGAATTGTTATAACTATTGCCGGAACAGTAATTATTTGAAGAATTGCAGTACATATTATTGCTATTTTGATAGGAGGTATTTGTGGAATTGTAATAGCTGTTATTGCATGCAGTATCTCAAGAAGGACAAATATTGTTGCGGTAATAGTTGGAGGAACTGTTGCTGGAACAGTAATTATTGCTGGAATTGCAATAATAAGAATTGGAAGAGGAGTTATAGCTGTTGCAGTAACTATTGCTGGAGTTGCAATAGGAGGAGTTGTTCGTATTGCA
>DNKW01000008.1:0-1051 GCA_003488655.1 Candidatus Altimarinota bacterium
TCCTATGGCCACAGCAGTTTCCCCTATAGAACGCCTGAAATCATTTCCGAGATTCGCCCAAAGGAGGCGGTACTGCGGTTTGGTTTTCAATGCTTCTTCCAGGCGTTCCTTTGTTTTTATTTCGATAAGCATATCGACATCGTCTTCGAGAATCGAACAGATTTTTTTCAATGTTCCGATGTCTGCCATCTTCTCAATTTTTCGTTGGAGATCCTTTTTTATCTCGGTGGTTTCATCCGGAAAATCGCTAATATTTTTAAACATAGAGAGAATAAATAAAGTTTACAAAATATCATCGTTTCTATTCTACCATAAAAGCTTTATTTTTTCAACTTTTTTGCCTTTTTCGAGAAAGTATGATACTCTCATGGGGTATTACTCTATTAATTTGTATCTATATTTTATGTCAGGAGAAAAATTTACCCCATTCGAATGTGCTGTTGAGCAAACAGAACGACGTGTTGTTGTTGAAGAGCCGAGAACTCTTTATAGTACGATGAAACGCCTCGGAATTGAAAACGGAGCACTTGCAGAACATATACAGGCGGAGCTTGTACGCGAATCGCTTCTCGAAGGGGATGAAAAAGGGGGATTTCGAATCCCCGAGGGATATATCTTTATCATTGATAACAAGGGACATCTTCGACTGGAACGAAAGTGAAAAATCTGAGGAAAAGAAGAAATAATAGCTATCACTTCCGCTCAGACGAATGGGTCACTCCATATTCTCAGATACGATCTCAACCGAATTGTAAAAGAACATCTCAGACCGCAAGAACAGGTTCGGACAAAAAATCGTCTCGATGCCCTCAAAAATGAGATGGAATTTGAACGAGCTATTATGGATGGTGATAAGGAAAAAGTACGAGGTATCCTCAAAAATACTTCCCAAGAAGTGAAGCATCTCAAATTTATCAATATTATTCGTCGGATTACTGAAAAAGAGTCGGTGTGTATCGGTGGAAAAACACTCAGTGGTTTTTGAGCTGTTCGCCATATTTTTACGAAAAATATCGGAGACACTATTGTTCAGATTGATTTTCTCGGTGAT
>DNKW01000008.1:1195-5264 GCA_003488655.1 Candidatus Altimarinota bacterium
TTCGCGACAAAGAATGAGATTATCGTCTCGGGGGATTCAATCACGATAATATAACAAGCGATGTTGTTGGATATTTTACGAGTTCTGGAGATAAGATGGATATCCGAGAAGGGGAGATAATTATGATGAGTGAAAATGGAAAATTTCCTCAGACATTTCCATGAAAAAAAATAGAGCCAGTAAAGATTGAACCAGTAAAAACTCAGATTATCCAAGAAACAAACACTCATAAAAAAACTAAGAAAAAATCAGGAGAGAAAGAGAAGAAAAAACTCCCAGTAGAAGAAAAAAAAACCCATCCAGCCAAAAAAGAAAAGATTTCCCCCAGACTCCCGGAACAGAAACCGGAGAAGCGTGCTCAGGAGATTGCCAAGCAATTAAAAAATAAAAATCTTCAGGAAAAAGAAGAGATATTTTTGGAAGAATTCGGTCCATTTATCGAGGCTATTTCAAAAACTTACGGGATACCGAAAAACCACTTTCTCTCACTTATAGAGCGGGAATCCAGTTTTGATCCGCATATAGATGATAATCCCCGTTCTTTCGGATTTAACCAACTCACCGGGGTGGCATTTGATGATATGAAATATGAATATAAAATCCAGGAACGAAGTAAGAAAACAAAGAAATTGGAAACAAAGATTATTGGACAAGGAGGGAGGGGATATCTCTATATTGATCTCTTCCTTAAGATTATCAATAAAAATCCTGATCTTCTTGATCAATCGCTGATTGAAAAGATACCAAATGAAAATACTCAAAAACGGTTGAAGAAAATAGGTGAATACGCTAAAAAAGGGGTGAATACCACGAAAGATAAAGATCAGTACAATAAAATGATTCGAGAACTCTATCGTCTCGCTCATACGGATGACTATGTCAATATCCTTATAGGAGCCATATCGTATGGAGGATTGCGCAAAGAAGGAAAAAGTGTAAAAAATGAAAACATGAAGGACGTTTTCGGAATCAATTCGACCATTGCCCATGATCTTAAAAAAATTAAGGATTCTACCCTTGTGAAATTCGTTATGCAATGAACCGGGTACACGAAAGAAAAAACAAAGGAAATTTCCATGCACAAAAAACAAATTATCTGAAATCTTCAGAAAAAAGACGAGAAAACCTACCTTGATTTCTATTCGCTCTACCGATATAACGGCGATACGAATCTTGAAATAGGAGAGACCCTTCCTCAGAAACTGTATTTCGCGATGAGTATTATGATTAAGGAACGGTTGAAAAATAAGACATAGTGAAAAAGTGGTAAATTTATGAATAGTCCGGTTGACAAAAAATTTATGATTCATATTATAGGGCATATCATAAATATTTTTTAATGCACTTATCTTGAGAATTTTTTCAAATGGATGAACTCGGGATATCCCCGAAGATATTATTATCTCTACCGATGTACTAAAAAGACGCTCGGGATTACTGAACGATTTTCTTGAAAAAAAGAAAGATCAGTCAGATTCCGATTTTTCTCAACTTGTCCGTATTATCGCAATGGGAACCGAAAGAATCTTGTCGGATATGAATGAAATAATCGATTCTATGGAACAAGGGGATATATCTGAAACGGAGCGAAATATCCACCCAATCGCCACTCATTTGATCGACAATTCCCGTCACCGTACGGTTCGTCTTTTTCGAGAGGCGATATCAGAGATTTCTCTCGTCCACTCCAATTTGAAACAGGATGAAAATATGAATTATATAGAACAGTATTCTGAACTTCATAGTAAGATTCAGAGTCTTTCCAGACAGATGATAGCAGAACACAGTACACTCCTGTCCAATCTGCAAACGAAAGCGCCTACTTTTTCTCTTGAAAGCAAGGCTCTTTCGTTTATGCGAAAGTCACAAAAAGCCATGAAGAATACTCTGGTAAAGATTGCGGCAATTATGAGCGTATCACTCCTTGCGTTGAATCTCACCGCAACAAATGCCAATGAAAATAGCATAGAAATAAAACAATCTGTCTCCGGTCAGGTTAATTACATTATTACAGCCCCATGAGACAATCCGGATGTAACTCTGGTTTCAACAGAAAAAAGAATCTCGGGCAATCGCGCGCTTTTCTCTACGCTCGATAAACATCCAGGAAAAATCACATCTCTTGCGAAGTTTGAAGAGCGGATGAAAGAACTCAAAAATCGAATGATGCATGATCCTTTCTTTGCGTCAAATACCTATAAAACAGGAGATTGGATGTCTTGGAATCGAGAAGTTGTTAAAGTACTTATTCCGACTGTTCAGGATATAACTCCGGAGGAGACCAGTATCGTCATAAAAGCTCTCCAGATTCATCTGAAAATGAATGATATCGATCGTTGTTTCGGATTATCCACCAAAAAAGCACTTATTAAACGTATATCGATTGATAAGGTAGAGAATAAACAACTTTCACTATCCCAATTTTGATATGCTTCAAAACTGTTGGGATCCGTAGAAATTTTAAGATATATTCTTCCGGAACATTTCGAAGAGAGTCTTATGACACTCATCGGCACAAAGTATAGAAAAGGAACTTCCGATTGCTCGGGCATACTCAAGAATATTATGCGAAAGCTCGGTGTCGTGGATAAAGCTTTCGATGGATCCTCCGTCGATATCATCAACAAACTCACGGTTGATAAACGGAAAGTATCAGAAGCTCGTTCGTGAGATTTCATCTACTGGAAATCAACAAAATACCCATGAGCACATCATATCGCCTATATCTCTTCCGTTGACGAAAGTGGTATCTGGATTATAGATAGCTCCACCGATTTTATGAGCACCAAGAAACGTTTTATCTCATGGACGAAAGTGCTGGGTAAAAAATGAGCTGTCGTCGGTGCGCCGAAATTTCTGGCACAAAATCCCTCTCCTAAAAAACCGGCATAAAATATATTTAACTAATTCTATCTCCTTATGATAATCGCCATCGGAACCACCAGTTCCCCAAAAGTGTCCGGAGTGCAGGAAGCTATAGCCGTTTGTCCCTATTTTGACAACGAACGGGACAATATTGAGTATATTCTCGAAAAAGTTCCATCGGATGTCGCGGACATGCCACTCTCGCTCGAAGTGACGCTTGAGTGAGCTCGGAATCGTGCCATGAACCTCCGGAAAAAGTGAATCGAAGCCGATTTCTATGTCGGAATCGAAGGAGGAGTCTGGTCGGTATTGGACAGAAAAGTTCTCGGAGGAACCATCTGTATCATCGACAGCAAGGGAGAAACGCATTTCGGAATCTCCCAAGTTATGGAAGTACCACCGATCATAGAAAAGATGCTCTATGAGGAAGGGAAAGAGCTCTGACCGGCGATGGAAGCGCTCAAAGGAAGCGTCCATAGCAGGAGTGAAGAGGGGAGTATGGGTGCCTGGTCCGACAATATGCTCGTCCGAAAGGATGAATTCAATCTCGCCTTCAAGGCGGCGATCAGTCCGTTTTTCAATGAATATTATAAGTTGTAGAATCTCAGAATTTGCGAATTATTCCAATATACGATATACTTATTGATATACGTATTCCTAAAAAGCAAACTATGCTATCGAAAAAAGCACAAGCCGTTGCCGACCATGTTTCGGATATTGAAAGCATGCAACTCCTGAAAATCTCGGGGATTTCTTTTCTTGAATTCCTCCTCGAACATAGACGGTTTCCCATTATCGCCGTGACGGGACAATCCTGAGTCGGAAAAACCACTTTCACGGAGATATTCATAGAGAGCCTGAACAAACGATTAAAATCGGATTTTCATATTTCACCGCCAACGGTGAAAAAACTTACGGAACTTCCGCAGATGAGTCCGTATCTCTCGATTATCAAGGCTTCTGCGGATGGACTCAACGATCAGACTCTCTGGGAGAAAAATCAGGAACTCTTCCGAGTACTCGATGAAGCTATTCTCACCAAGGCTTTTTTGGAATCGAAAGATTCGGTGATAGTCATGGATTTCTCGATTATCCAGGTGCTTGTGTATGCTCATATGAAGATCAAAGGATCGGTAGGAAAGGATTTCGTACAGACTTTCAACGAATCTTTCGGAAATCTCCCGAAACCGGATTTCCTCGTCCA
>DNKW01000010.1:0-5339 GCA_003488655.1 Candidatus Altimarinota bacterium
TCGAATAATCGCTTGATTCTCTGAATTTAAAACTTCACGGTAAATATGCTTCCTTTCCCTTGCTCGCTCTCGACTCCTATGGTATATCCAAGTTTTTCCACAACGGTTTTCACGAGAAAGAGTCCGAGTCCGTGACCATTTTGTAGGCTCCATGAAGCATTTACGCGGTAGAGGCGATCCCATATCTTATCGATATTCTCTTTCACGATTCCTATCCCCGTATCTCGTACAGAAAACTCCTTTGAATTGAGTGTTATATGGATTTCCCCGATATTTGTATAATTGAAAGCATTATTTAGAAGGTTCGAAAAGACTATCCGGAGCATGGATTGATTCGATTCAAGAAACACATCTTTTTCTATGATTTTTATGACGTGCAATCATTTTTCACTAAAAAGTTGTTCTGTTTTGGGAATAATTTCTTCAAGTAATTCCGAAATATTGACCCTCTCCTTTTGGATTTCCTCTTTCTCGAGCCGGGCGATGGTAAGAAGAGTGCTGATCATCGTATCGAGGAAATATACCTGACTTCTGATGTTATCGAGTCCCGTTTTGTAATCTCCGCTTTTGAGGGCACAATCGATTTCCGAGTGAATGACCATAAGAGGGGTTTTGAATTCATGTGCGGCATCCGTACTGAATTGTCTGAGTACTTCCGTTTGTGACTGTATCTTCTTGAAAGCGTCGGAAAGCGTTTTCGCAACGATAATAAATTCATCATCCTTCGGACCGGAGAGAGGAAAATCCGGTATGGGCGCACCCACCCGAAAACAACGAATATATCGGATAATTTTTGAAAGGGGACGAAGGGAATAGCGAGAGAAGAAGATGGAAGTACCCGCGATAATGACGAGGAAAACGGCGATGAGTAAAAACGATATACGCAAAAGAATCACTTGCTGATTGATATGTTTTACGATATCCTCATAGGAGAGTCCTATCGTTCCGATTTTTTGAAAGGGGAAAGTATATCGTATATGCCAGTTGGCTCCATCTTGATAGAGTCAGAGAAAATTCGGTTTCTCTTCATTCCATTTTGGAGAGAAAAAAGTCTCACCATCGGGAGTTTCAATCATACCTCACTGCTCGAGGATTTTGCTCTTGAATGTATGTATCTCCTCTTGAGTGTATGTTCCACTCCCATTTGTGTACTTGAAAATAGTGTTCGCGATTTTTTCTGTTTTTTCGATAACTTCGTTTTTTTCATCGATATACCAACTATAGAAAAAATAGAGATTAAGTACCGTAGCGAATACAACGAGAAATACACTCGTAAAAAGAGTGAAGATGAGAGCCGTTGTTGTGGATGACTTAAACCGAGAAAATAACATGGAAATGATTTATATTTTTGGTAAAGAAAAAACATATCCGTATCCCTTAATGGTCTGGATAATATCGGGAGAGAGTTTTTTACGGAGATTGGAAATGTATACATCGAGCTTATCGCTCTCAAAGAGGGATTCTCCTCCCCAAATATGTTCGATTATATCCGTTCGCGATACAGCAACCCCTTCATTGGTTATGAGATATTCCAAGATAAGGAATTCTTTCAAGGGAATATGTACCGTCTCTCCATCTTTTTGAACACTCCTTTTTTGGAGATTGATGATGATATTTTTATAAACAATTTCCTTGAATGCTTGCTTTTTTGTCCGGCGAAGTACGGCAAACATGCGTGTTTCCAATTCTTTCAGATCAAACGGCTTCACGAGATAATCATCCGCTCCGCTTTCGAGTCCGGTAATAGTATCGGTTAACTCGTCTCGAGCCGTGATCATGATGATGGGGATATCTTTTTCTTTCTGTATTTTTTTACAGACTTCAAATCCGTCCAATACAGGGAGCATGCCATCCAAAAGGATAATATCATACTCATTTTCGAGGGCCATATTGAGTCCAGTTTGTCAGTCAAAAGCGATATCAACCGTCCAGGCATCGAGCTCCAGGTAACGTTTGATATTTTTGGAAATTTCCCGATTATCTTCAATAAGAAGAGCTTTCATTATTGTTTTTCAATGATGATATAGACGCTTGCTACATTTCCCGCTTCATCCTTCGCACTCACAACGATGGGATTAAACCCTGTTTTTAGCGTGATTATTCCCGTTCATTCCAATATGAGCTTATCTGAAGCGGTGTAATTATCGGTTGCTTGTACTCGAATATCGATTGTTTCCGAAGAAACCACATCTCCATCTTTGTAATCCAAAAACTCAATTACCGGAGGAGTTACATCCGGTTTCGGTTTAGTATATTTTCTCACAGAAGTATACCGATTTTCCTCAGAGATACTGATAAGCGCTGAAAAAGAAAGCGCTGTCACTATTATAACCGAAAGAAGTATGCTCAATTTTTTCATATGCTAGAATATTTCATGATAAATTTTTGTAAAGCCTTGTGCTTTCAGATCAGAAACTGTTTTTTCCACCATCGCAGGATTTCCGCACATATAGAATTCGCTGTCCTTTGGAAAGCTAAAAGTGGTGACATCAATACGTCCATGTCGAAATCCAGGAATCTCTTCTCGTGAGAGAAATATATGAGATTCGAGCTGAGGAATCTTTTTAAGAAGTTCCGTATAGAAGAGACTTGCAGAGTCCTGGACTCAGAAGAGAAGTGTCTTGTCTTTGTCTGGAATCTGACGCATCATATTTATAAGTGGAGCAAGCCCCGTACCGGTTGCGATAAATACCTTTGGATGGGGCGTATTCTGCAGAACAAAAGATCCGTATATATTTTCCACTGCGAGAGTATCTCCTATTTTTAAGTGCTTCAGAACATTCCCTCCTCTTCCGGGTGAGAGCTTGATACAGAAAGTGAGTTTTTTCCCATTGGATTCTACAACCGAGTAGGACCGATAGAATACTCCATCGCGATCTTTCAGAGCGATACGCGCAAATTGTCCAGGGATGACATCAAACGATTCTTTTGTTTCGAGAGTAAGTTCGAGAGTAGTGGAATTCAAAAGAGTGGCAACTATGGCGATTGCAGGAGTATTTTCTTGTTCATACTGTTCTTCGTAGGGAACAAAATCATTTTTTCCTACACCACAAACGGGACATACCCAATCATCGGGAATATCCTCAAAACGCGTTCACGGAGGGATTCCTCCGTCAGGATCGCCATATTTTTCATCATATATCCATCCGCAAGGAACACAACGATATCGGGTTGTTTTTCCGGAAGACTTCTTCGTTTCGATATTTTTTTCCGAAAGATACGCAGTAGTTCGAAGAAGTATGACCGATGATACGACGAACATATAAAAAACATTAAATCGTCAAGCAAAGGCTATATGTAGCGTAACAAGGAGAAAAAGGGGATAGGCTAAAATTTGAATCTTTTTCCATGTACCCTTCAATATGCGTACAGAAAAATTGTTGGAAGTAATTCCTAGTGCTGCCATGATCACAAAAGCGATTACTCCGGAAATGATATCGAGTTCTTTGAAATGCGCCAAAACGAAAAAAGTCTTTTGATACATATATTCCATATAGAAATATATACCCATATGAATCGTGGTAAAGAGAAATGCGAGAACACCAAAAGTTCTTCTATAGGGAGCAAGATTATTTTTGTCCGTGAGAGTTATAATCGGCGTGACCGCAAGAGCAAGAGCGAAATAGACGAAAGAAATCATCCCGAAATCCCGAAACAAGAGATTCACTTCTCCGGCCTTCATAAAATAAAAGCCTGCAAAAAGAAAGATTCCCGGAATAAGAACAAAAATGTAACGGAGCATAATGGATTATTTAGACTGGTAGGATATTCAAAGAAAAACTCCGGAGAGAAATATGAAATGATTGAATCATTTCGGAAAAATAGAGCATTACCAGAGAAGGTAATATATATTTTTCCTGACATATATCCTACGGAATTTTTCGAAAAAAGCAATTTAATATTTGAGTCTCTATATTAGCTTGCTGCTGTGGTGGTATCCACTTTTGGAGCAGGTGCCGGAGCTGGAACTGGAGCAGGTGCCGGAGCGACTATTTTTGGTGCTACTTGAGTAGCAGCCCTTGCAGCGGCTTGAGCTTTGGCCTGTGCAGCGGCTTGAGCGGCAGCTTGAGCCTTGGCTTTTGCAGCAGCGGCTGCAGCTGCTGTAGTAGTAGTGGTTGTAGCAGACGATACAGCTGGTTTTGCTATTGTCGTTGCAGGAGGAGTGATTGGTTTTGTCGGAGTTTTCGTCTTCATGGTCTGTATAATCGGAGTTGTCGATCTTACTGGAGTGATAGTTACAGATCTTGCGGGAGTGGCAATAGAATTGTTTTGTCGAAGATATGTTGTAAGAGCATTCTTTGTGGTGAATTCTCGACCGGAGATGCTTCCATCCGAACGCTTGAAGATATAGGTGTTAGAAGTCGCATTGCGAATGATTGTGTATTTTTTCCCATTTGGAGTAACGTATGTTCCCTCCTCCTGAAGTTTCTGATTATTCTTGTTAATAAAATCTACAACACTTTGGTAGCTTGTGAACTTTTGTGAAGAAATACTTCCATCTGGACGCTTGAAGATATATACTCCTCCTGAAAGTGAAGAAATTGCGTATTTTTTCCCATTTGGAGCAGTATGACTGTTTGATGTAACAGATACTGTCGGTACATTCTTTTTGGTGTTTGGTATCACGGTTGTTGATGGAGCATTGACTGTAGGAGTGATGTCTGCAGGCTGATTGATCGTCGTGGTTGGAGTAGTGGCAGAAATTCTTGCCTGAGAAAGAGCGTTATTTACGGCATCTTGTATTGCTTGGGATGTACCGGTCGCTCCTGTTACCGTATCGATAGTGGTGCTTGTCGCACCGATGAGTCTTTGTAATGTGGCATCCCCCTGAGCACGGGTATATTTACCGTTTCCAGAAGCGGTGAAATTTACAAAGGACGCCTGAGTGATTTTTCCGGAAGCAATCGTGATTGATACCGAATAGTTAACATTTCCTCCAGCGAAAGAATATTTCCCAATCCCCGTATAAGTACCATCCCTAAATTGAGAACCCGTAGGAATGATCGGCGTTGTCGTAGGAGTAACTACAGGAATCGTAGGAGTAACTACGGGTGTCGTAGGAACAACGGGTGTTGTTACAGGGGTGACAACGGGAGTCGGAGTAGTTGTACAAGATTGACGCGGAACCCGGGTTGCCGTACCGGAAGCATTTGTTACCGTATCGTATACGGTTGTACAAGTCTGAGTGGAAGTGGAGGAAGTGGAGGGAGACGTATTTGTTGTAGTAGCTGGGGCTGGAGATACTGGTGCGGTATACTGATTGTCGTCATCTCTGTCATCATTACTGTCATCATCATTACTGTCATCATCATTACTGTCATCATTATCATCATCTCTGT
>DNKW01000010.1:5427-7975 GCA_003488655.1 Candidatus Altimarinota bacterium
TCTCTGTCGTCATCATTATCATCTCTCTCGTCCCTATCGTCATCTCTGTCATCATCTGCATATGTTGTCGTTATGGCCAATTGGCGTATGTTCCAAAATCCGCTTGAAATCCCCTCGTCTTTCATAGATATGATACCGAAAAAAGAAGTTCCGCAGAGGAGGAATATACTTCCTATGGTAATAATTTGCAGTGATGTTTTCATAGATTTTTTCATATTGAATAGAAATTAACAGCTAAAAATAGTTTACTGGAATGGAGTGTAATTGTTCACCTTAAATGAAACTTAAATATGCCGATTAATTATTTATTTCAGTGAACTCGAGATCATATTTTTCTTGAAGCCCTTTCGTATAGAGGAGTTGTCCAGAGGATGTGAATATGAGTCCTTCCATACCGTTCTGTTCTATGAGACGGAGTCACTCTGAAACCGGTGCATTGAAGACACTTTTTGTGAATCCATCACAGTTTGTACATTCTGGCGATATGAGGGTTACGCTGATAATAGCATTTTCATTTCAGAGAGTGGTCGGATTGATGAGGTGATGATATTTCTTTTTTTCAATATTCCACTTTCGTTTGTAACTTCCGGATGTTGCGATGGCCGCATCTCGAAGGATAAGCGAAGCAATGATTTCTTCGGTGAAGGGATTCTCTATACCGATAACCCAACCGGCTTGCGTATTTTCATTGGTTCCACTTGCATAGATGTCACCTCCCGCATTGACGAAGAAATCATCATATCCGAACAATCGGAGCAGGGAAGATGCCTTGTCTACTGCCCATCCTTTCGCTATTCCACCGAAATCGAGCGATTGTCCCGGCTGGAGAGTAATAATATTTCCTTCTATCTGTACTTTGTCAAAATCCGTATCAATGACTCATCTCGTTTGTTCGAAATCTCCTTTTTCGAAAGAATGGCTGTACCCGAGTTGTGCGACCGATACGAGTGGGTTAAAGAATCCGTTCGTTCGCTTGTACATGTTTTTCGATGCGCTCATAAGTTCTATAAAGCGATTTGAGACACTCGCTTTCTTATGTGTGTTGAGCAGACTCAGGCTCGATTCTGGGAGAAATCATGAGAATTCCTGTTCGATGGAGAAAAAATAATCGAAAACATAAGCGATTCGATCCGGAGTTTTGGCATCCTCGGAAATAACCGTTATCTCTATGGAAGTCCCGAGGAGTTTGCGAGTGTCAGAATAACGCATAAGAAGATGGGATTAAAAATATTAATTGCCAGTGAGTATATGAAAGGCACCTTAAACGAACCTTAAGATATACCAAAAACAAAGTGTTCGAAGCTCGCCGACATGGCTCTCGAAGGCAGTACTCTGGAGTAGTAAGCTAATCTCAGAAATACTTTTTCTGACAAAAAATCTGAAAACCAATTTCATTTGAGTACATACCTATTTAGGCACAAAAAATACCAGGAAACGGTGTAAAGGAGGAAAACCGTCTCACTGGCAGAATAAGTATAGCCTATATTTTTTTATTTTCCAATTTTTTTATAAGTTCTTTCCATTTCTCGATACCAAGTTCCTCAGCGCGAGCGGTTTCCAAAATTCCGAGTCATTCGAATGTTTTAAGAAGGTCTTCTTTTGGGGCATGAAGAGTATTCGCCAGATTGGAGAGGAGCTTCTTTCTCGGGGCACTGAACCCGGCACTTGTGATTCTCAAAAATTGTTTCGCTTCAAGAGTATTATATTGCTCTTTTCTTTCAAAAGAGAGCACACTCGAATCTATCTTGGGTGCGGGAATAAAATTCTCTTTCTCTACAGGACACACCTCTTTAATCGCTTCGCAGGAGAACTCGAGCGCGAGCGAGAGATAGGAATTGTTATATCCTTTTTTTCTGAGTATTTTATCACCCACTTCCTTTTGCATAAGTATCACCATTTCTGTGGGTTTGTTTTCGAGCTCATGGAGAAACCGAAAAAGAATGGGGGAGGTGATATAGTAGGGGATATTAGCAATAATAGAATAGGGAGAAACCTCTGAAAAACTCGTTCTTTGAACTCAAAATTCCGTTCCTCATTCCCCGTACTTACTCTGTACGACTCATTTCTGTACTCATTTTTCATTCAAATTACTTCGCTTTTGAGAGATTTCTAAGTTTCATAATTTATTTTCTCACGGTACATATTTCAATACATCCCCCTCGATAATCGTGAATATTGTTTCCTGGGGAATGATAAGATCTCATTCTTTAATTCTCGATTGAAGAATAGAGACCATCTTCCTATCAAGTTCTATAAGGGTGAGTGATTTCGGCTTTCTTGCAAGAATTTTCTCGGTCAATGCTCCATATCCGGGACCAATCTCGAGGATATCTTGTCCGGTTATGTTGATGCTATCTGCGATAGTTTCGAGTATTTGATCATTGACCAAAAAGTTCTGTCCGAGGGATTTTTGTGCACGGATGCCATAATGTCTAAGAATTTCTCGGTGATCCATTGAAATATCGTTATATTATTGAGTTACTTTGGTTTTTGATGGCCACTTATCTTTAATGACACCAAGCTGTCCGATATAGATTGTCCACTTATT
>DNKW01000010.1:8143-23009 GCA_003488655.1 Candidatus Altimarinota bacterium
GATTCTCCGAGAAGCCACGCTGAATCTTTGTATGCTTGAAGTTTTTTATTCACAAGCTCAGAACATCCTTTTTGTCAGAATACAAAATTATTTGCATCGTTGTCAGTGGTAATCCCATCTTTTATCTTGCTGGATGCCCCTTTTTCCTCGAAATAGAGAGCAGTTTCTTTCATGACAGTAGTATTGCAGATCTCCGCATATTTTGCTGGATATTTTGCCGTACCATTGGAGGTATCGAAAAGATCTCCTATATTCGTTGCAAGTGCCCCGATATCCTTGTTGGTTCCTTCGTGGATATTTTTTAAGTCTTTTTTTACTTCATCATCAAGTTTCTTGAATTCTCCGCTCATGACCACCTGAAAGGCAATTTGTTGAATACTCAGAGTTCCAGTGGGACAGACATAATCCTCAATGGTTTTTGCCTTGCCTTCCTTGTTCGCCTTGATACACGCATCGATCTTTCCGGTGTATTTTGACCCTGTTGATTCCAGAGCAAAAAGCGGAGAAAAAACACCGCTTGTGACAAACAATAAGACAGTTACATAAGAAATAGCAGGCTTCATAGATTTATTTTTTAAAAAGTCGTGAAAAGAATCCTTTCTTTTTTTCCACCACTGCTTCAGAACACCCAAAAATAAGCATTCCTAGTATTTTTTTCATTCGATTCCTCTTTTCTGCTCTTTCCTGGAGTTGTTTTTCATCAAGATGCTGTTGTGTTTTTTTGATACCATAAATAGATGCGACAACTCCTCCGAGGAGCATTCCGGTCACTATAGCATCTATCTTTCTGATAGATCGTTTATGGATTTTATCGTTTTTATTGAACACGTGATATAGGGGGATTATCCTTCTAATTTATTGATTTTAATGGTTTTTTCTCCAAAAAGCAGTTTTGGAATCTCGATACGAAGAAGATTATTTTCCATATCGGCATGAATCTTGTTGAAAGCGAGATTTTCCGGAAGTATCACCGACCTTGAAAACGGTCCAAAAAAACACTCTTCCACAAGTATGCGATCGGCACTGTCATAGATATCCGGTCGTCGTCGTTCCCCAGATATGGTAAGAATATTTCGAGAAACGGAGATATCTACATTTTCCGTGTCCATTCAGGCAATAGGCGCCATAATGATTATCCGATCGGAACAGTCGAGAATATCGAGAGCGACTTGACCGAGCTCTTCCTCTACTATGTCATCATCCTCCATTTTCACTTCGATAGAGCTATGTCCATGACTTTCGTCTTCATCGTCATGATCGTCTCCTTTGAATATCTTGAACATAAAAGATATATTATTTGAATAATGATTACTATGCCACATCCTATTCAGGAATCGTTTTTTTGCAAATTTTTCTCTTTTGTGTTAATATGGACAGGAGAACCAAGTTGAAACTTACTTTCCGTGAAAAGAATTATTATTTCTCGTCAAGACGAAGCCAGCGGTTATTCTTTATTACCCAAGGCCGTCTGTAGACATCGAAATAAAAATACTTTCCACTAGAATACCAATATATTATGCAAAAAATACACTTTTCCCGTAAAGAAAAAATCCTCTTCCTCGACAATTTTGGGAGTCTTATCAATGCGGGGATTCCGATAGTTAAAGCACTCCAGATTACCTATTTTCAATCGGAAAATAAACATATCCAGGAGATGAGTGCCTACTTCAAACAGGCAATCGAATCCGGGCAGAATATTATACAGGTGTGCGAAGGGCTTCCAAAAGTTTTTTCTCCGTTCGATCGGGCGATGTTCGAGATGGGGGAAGCAACGGGAAAGATGGGACAGGTACTCACACTCATCACGGAACGCGAGGAAAAACAGCAGGATCTGGAACGTAAAATTAAGCAGGCACTCATTTATCCCGCTTCCATTATGGTTGTAGCGATCGGTATGGTGGTGACGATTATGACGTATGTGGTTCCGAAGATCGAAAAGATTTATCAGGATTCCCACGTGAATCTTCCTCCATTGACGCAGTTTATTATCGGAATAAGTCATTTTCTCAGAAGCGAATGAATATATCTGGCGATTGCTCTTATCGCCTGAATTACGGGATTCTTTTTTGCTTTCAAAAACCCACGTTTTCGGTACGAATTCGATCGGAGGATTCTTTCTCTTCCGATTTTTGGAGATATTCTTCGTAAGAAGATTCTCATCGTATTTACTGAATTCCTTGCCACTCTTCTCAATTCTGGAATCCTCATCAACCGCTCGCTCTTCATTGTCCGAACGGGTATGGACAATCGATATTATGAAACGGAGATTGATGCTATTCTCTCGGATATCAAGGCGGGGAAATCACTTTCTTCCGCTCTCGGCGGAGAGTACATCGAGCGGAAGATCCGATGAGAGGTAATAGGGGATAATGAAATTGGTTTTAAACGAAGAGTCGATTGTTTTCCGATAGAACTCTCCATGTCGGTGAAAATCGGAGAGCAGACAGGTTCGCTTGCCCGTATGCTCGAGAAGATGGCAGTTCGTTACAACAAGGATGTGGATGCGACCATCAAGGGGCTTTCCAGTATGATCGAACCTATCATCATCGTCGGAATCGGAGGAATCGTCGGAGTCATCATTATGGCGATAATGCTCCCGTTCTTCAATATGGTAAACGTCATACATTAAAACTTCTCAAAAACTCGTTCTTTGAACTCAAGATTCCGTTCCTCACTCTCCGTACAATCGTACGGTTCGCTTCGGTACTCGTCTTTCATTCAAATTACTTCGCTTTTGAGAAGTTTTTTCACTTTTCTACTATTTTCAAAAACAAAAAAACAATCCGCAGTGTGGATTGTTTTTTTGTTTATGGATTACCAATTGAGATTCTTCGCATACTCCATCTGGTTATCCCGTCCGTTTTTCCAGAGCGTCTCGTCGAACTTCACCTCCAGATCCGGTTTGATTCCGGTTCCGTCGATTCCTATCTGGGTTTTTCCGGTGAACCATTTGGCGATGGTATATTTGAAGCTCGAATTATCGGTATATGTATCAAGACTTTGAACGGATCATTTTCCGTAAGATTTTTCTCCAACGATACGAATATTATCTCCGAGATAATCCTTGATGGTTCCTGCCATAATTTCAGAGGCAGAGGCACTTCCTCCATTTATAAGGATGACGATCTTCCTTCTTGTGAGATCGATCAAATCCTGTCCCTCACTCTGCATTTCGGAAACAGTGTTTTTGTACTTGATATGTACGACACTCTGTCATTTCGGTACGAAGTAATTGAGCATCGTAGCAACTTCATCGAGACTTCCCCCGGGGTTATTTCGGAGGTCGATGATGATTTTCCCATTGCTTGGATCCTTTGTTATCGCTCAGAGTGCCTGAACAAAGGCATCCTTCACTCCCGCTCCAAAGGTGGTGATTTTTATGTACTGGTCTCAGAAATCAAGTTTCTTATATTCTACGTAATTGATGGTGATTTTTGCTCGGATAATCGCGAAGTCGAGCTCCTCCATTCCACGCTTGATGTGAATCCTTACAATCGTTCCACCCGGACCTTTGATTTTGTTGATAGCATCTTGGAGTGTCGTGAGCTCGGTCACTGATATATCGTCGATTTTTGTGATGATATCTCCTCACTTGAGTCCGCTTTTTTCAGCAGGAGTTCCGGACATAGGAGAGATGATATGGAGCTCTCCCGGTTTCGGCATATCGATATATGCACCGATACCTTCAAACTCCCCATCAAGCTCATCCTGGAAATTCTTGGATTCCACCGGAGGAAAATAGGCGGTATGTTTATCACCACTGGCTTCCGACATGCCTTTTGCAGCACCTTGTATGAGGGCTTCATCACGAAGTTTTGCACTGTCATAAAAATTGTATTTAAGCTTCTCATACACATCGTTCAGGATGGCGAAATTAGGGATGGTGGTGATGGGGTAAAAAGCTCCAATATTTATAGTTTCTATTGTCGTTTCGGTATTATTTTGGGAATCAATGGATGGCTCCTGATACAATTGACCGAGAGTATCGAGAACAGCCTTGAGAGTAAGAATCTTTCCCGTACCAGTCTGTTCTATTTTTTGTCCGAGGTTTGATTCTATCGCCCGAGTGAACTGTTCGGGAGTGGCCAGTTCTGTTGTTTTGAGATCGATTGGAAGATTCTTAAAGAACCCCATGTATACTCCTTTTTGGAGAGCTTTATAGAGAGGGGTATTTTTTTGTATATTTCGAAAATTGAGACCTATATATTGATAGCTCTCAGGGACACCTTCATATTCGGCGATACTATTAAAATAGACGGTCAAAAACCCCCCAAAATTGAGCGGTCGGTTCTCACTTCCTGCCGGGTAAGAATTCAAATCTCGGTAGTCTATGGCTTTTGCAAAAACTTCTTGGACAGAGAGGAGGAGAACGAGGAAAATTATGAATTTTTTCATAAAAGTGGGCGAAGGATAAGGGATATTATTGTGTCTGACTCGTTTCGGTATTTGTATTGCTTCCATATTGACGAGGGTTATCGAATACTCAGAACGGGTAGGCGACACTCACGAAGATGAGTCAGAGTCCGATGAGGCTTATAATGAATACCGTTCCTCCAGAACCGAGGTATTTTTCTGCCCAGTACCACCTCCCTGTCCAACTGTAGACAACTTTCCGGTATTTGAGGATGCCGAGACCCATGGCGATTCCGAGGAGTGCGTAGAAGATTTTTACGAGGAACATGAGTTGATAAGTATATTTATAATTCTTCAAGAACCTTTTTTAGTGCGGTTATTATTTGTACTTTAGAAACATTCGAAATATCTGTTTTGGAATATATCATAAGTGGTAAAACTTTGTTTTCAAAGACTTTCACAATAATTCGAAATCCTCCACTTTTTCCTGTCGGAATAGATGAATTTTTACATCGGAATTTATATACTCCTTCTCATAAGGAAATTCATAATTGGACTGAAAAAGTTTCCTCGAAATCTTGCCAATCATGGTCGATTTTTGGAAATCTCTCATTCAAGGAGTGTATCTGACCGAGAAGATGTTTTGTTTCTATAAACTTCATAATTTCATATCGAGATTACGATTTAGGATTGCAAAATTTTGATCGGATGTAAGCTCTTGTTTAAGTTCCATGTCTTGTTTGGTCTCAATGTACTCAAGAATAAGCTCACTAATAGTTGCCTCAAGCTCTTTTGGGAGGATATAGTGCTCAACTTTATTTGGTATGTTTACGGTAATGGTGGACATATATGTGGAAGTTAATCTAAATAATAGCTGTATTATACAGATTTCTCCGAAAAACCAAAAAATAAACTTGACCATTTTTCGGTGAGTTTATTTTAAATTTTACTGAACTATTTTCATTCAAGTGCATCAAGGCGGGATCCTATATCTTTAGTTTAATGACTTTAATCCATTACCGCTTATCTCAATGTTTTTAGCATACGTGAATACTCCCCTCATCTCTAGATAATATTTATTATTTTCATACACCCTCCTAAATTCCACATTTGAAGGAGCATAGTCATAGCCTCAGATGATCCGTACATTTGGCTGAATACTGGAAGTTGCTTCAGGATACATGGAGTATGTCACGAGGTAAATATTTGGATAAGCATTATGTGTCGATGAAATTATTGCATAATTTGAGCTAGTGATTTCTGCCAATTTATACCAAAGGGTATCTCAGCCTAAAAAGAAAGTAAACCTATTGGTATATCTATCGGATAGTAGTCCTCCATTTTCTGCAATACTTCCATTCACATCTAGTTTTGCTGACGGATCGGTCGTTCCAATACCGACGTTACCGGTGGAATCAATACGCATCCTTTCAGTTCCATATATTGTCGTAGTATTGGCAGCAGTAAAAAAGTTTATTACTGTTGGTGCATTCATTATGCTTGTATTGCCTCCGATACCAACATAGCTATTAGTAGCATCACTTGAACCCATTATCAATCCCACTGGTTTTTCAGCGTTAATATAGTGGTAACTACCTATCCTTGATGTTTTAGCTGTGAGGTTTGTTCTTGAAAATGCAGCATTATCTGCACCAAGAACCAAGCTTATCCAACCACTAGCTATATCCAACATCCCCGAAGGACTACTTGTCCCAATCCCCACATTCCCATTACTCAGCATAGTCACGGCATTCTTTTCTCCAGTGATAGTATTATTCCAGAATTTGAGACTATTGTCGGTACGGTCATTATAGATTCCCCAATGATTATTCGCTCAAGCGACGCTCTGGATATCAATTTCTGCGTTTGCTCCGGTATCATACACATGAAGCAAAGTGTTTGGAGTCGTGGTTCCTATTCCCACCTTTCCTCCCATATAGGCAGTTCCTCCTGTTACGTTATTCCAGAGAGCTGATGCTCCAGAAGTAAGAGTGTTGACTCTGGTATTGAGATCATCGATATTTAGTATCATTGCATTCCAGATGCCCATAGTGAGAGGTTGCCCTCCAGTCACTGGAATCATCGTTGAATATGCTCCATACCCGACCGAAAGCACCACAAGGGTTCCGAAGAATATAAAAGCGGAGTAAAGAGACTTCTTCCAAAGAGAAAGAGTTTTCATAAACAAAGAAAAGTAAGAAATTAAATTAAAACCATTATCGTTTTTTTTTTTTTGTAAATCAAGTTTGTTCTTAAAAAGAACAAAAAAAGCGACTATCACCAAGATAATCACTTTAGATTTGAATTTCAAAAGTGGAGCGATTATCCGTAGTCGCCAAACTATTTATACGTCCGTTCCCTATTTTACAAGAGTATGGAAGTGGATAACCGCTCCATAGTGTCTTGTAAAATAAGAATAAAAAAAGAGAAACTGTTACATATAAATAATTTGGCACGCTCATTGTATCCAGTTTTTTGAAAAATCCAAAAAATTCCCCATTCGAAAGAATGGGGAATTTTATTTTTGTAATTATTCAGCAACTACCTCCGCAGGAGCTTCTTCGGTTTTTTCTGTTTTCTTCTTCGGTGCTTTCTTCTCTTTCTTTTCCTCTTTTGCGGAGTCTGGAGTTGCTACCACTACTGGAGCTTCTTCAAGAGCCTTCATAGAGAGACCGATTCGTTTGGCGATTGGGTCGAAAGTGATAATCTTCGCTTTTACATTTTCACCAACCTTTGCATATTCGGCAACATCTTTCACCATAGTATGAGAAATCTCAGAAAGGTGAATAAGTCCGCTGATTCCTCCGTCGAGTGCGAGAAATATTCCGAATTGAGAGATGCGCATAACTGGAGCTTCGATGATGTCATTTATCTTGTATTTCTCAGCGAGAACTTGCCATGGATTGGCTTTCAGACGTTTCATGGAGAGACTAATCTTGTCAGCATCGATTCCGATAACCTGTACTCTCACTTTGTCACCGACTTTGGCGAACTTGCTTGGATCACTCACGTGTCCCCAATCGATTTCGGAAACGTGTACGAGACCTTCGAGACCATTGAAGGTAATGAAGAGACCGTACGTAAGGATACCACTCACAGATCCATCAACCGTATCACCGATCTTGAGTTTCTTGAGGGATTCTCCGCGTGCTTCTTCGAGTGCTGCCTTTTCAGAGAAGATAATCTTCTTTCCGTCCTGATCGACATTGATAACACGAACTTTGAATGGTTTTCCAACCAATCGTCCGAGGTGTTCGAGAATCTTTTCTGGGTTCGCTCCTTCCACCCGAGGGTAGTTCATAGGAGTGAGTTGAGAAACCGGGATAAACCCCTTGATTCCGTCGAGGTCGATAAGAAGACCTCCCTTGTTTGCTTCATTGGGGATAACGGTAATAATTTCTTTTGTATCAAAATTGGAATGAAGTTTGGCGATAAGTTTAATCTGGCTCGCCTTTCGAAGAGAAAGCATAAAAAGCCCAGAATCTTTGTCATCACCGATGACGATGGCGTCAACGAGATCACCTGCCTTGATCATAGAGGAATCTTCGGTAGAAGAAGTCATATGAGATCCGGAGATAACACCGGTAAATTGACCATTGAGGTCCACGAGAATCATCTTTTGACTCGCGGAGATAACCGTTCCAGATACCAACATCCCCATGTTCGGAGTATTGATTGGAGCAGAATCCTTGAGTGCTATTCCGAAGTCTTCAGTTTTAGACATAAAAAATAAACGTTAGAAAATAAAAAATAATGGGGCGAATGATGGGACTTGTTCTTCAAGCGCCAGAGACGGCTTCGGGGCAGATGACAAATCGTTGTCATCTTAAAATCGTTTTCACGATTTCCCCCTCCTATTCAAGTCCCATAAAGAGAGATAAACAGAGCTTTGAGGAAAATTCACATTATTCTAATAAATGGGGCGAATGATGGGACTTGAACCCACGACATTCAGATTCACAGTCTGACGTTCTAACCAACTGAACTACATCCGCCGTATAGCTATATCCTTTTTATGAAAAGAAACATAAAAAGGGCTTTTTTGGAAGAAGCGGGGGCAAGTATATGGAAAAGAGATGAAAAGGCAAAAGTATTTTCGAAGTGATATAAAAGTGATATAAAAGAGAGAAAAATTCTTGACTTTACATCAAATATGATACACTTGTGAAAGCACGTCATCTCTTTATGGAGTTTGTTGCCACCGATAAAATACTTTTCGGAATTATAGAAACAGAGGGGGGGTATCCTTTTATAACCATTTTTCCCATGAAACAAAAAAAATCAACGCCAGTTCCAAAGAGCTCTTCTATGAGTTGGAATTCTAAAATTATCATCTCCGCTCTCGTTCTCATTACATTATTTTTTGTACTCTTTTGGGAAGATAGAACTCCGAAGACTTCGCCAGAATGAACTGATGTATCGGTATGTTCTTCGGAAAATTTTCCTGTTTGTGGAAAAGACGGGGAAACCTATACAAATAGCTGTACCGCCGAGAAGATTGCGAATGTTCGCGTCGCATATGTAGGAGCATGTCGAGAGGAAGAGGAACGGGAAGAAACTGTAATTATGTCAATCGAATCCTGATCGGATACGGGAAGCGAGATCGGGAATATCGAAGCAATGCCGGAAGTATCGGAACCGGTGATGGATACAATCCCCCCAGATGCAATAGAAGAATTGCCTAGTTTTTCCGGAACGATCGAATCTTCAAGCGGACAAACTGTTCCTGTTTTGATGGACTATTTCAACCAGACATACCGCTATGGTTTCAGTATGCCAAAAAACAGCTATTATCAAGCGTTCGGCGCACAAAATGGAGCGAATCATTCAGTCGGAATCACAACGGGAACCGGCGTAGAGTCGCTCTCGGAGAGTCAGGTGCGTGTGTATTTTTATGCAAATAAGATTGTAGAGAAGCTTGCTAATTCAGAAAACGGATTTTATATGGATTCCGCAACATCCACTGTCTATCTGCTCTTAAATAATAAGGATTCCATTATCATCGAATCGGATAATCCGGAAAGCGAACTCGTACAAACGATTATCAGGACAGTCCACGGAGAATAATATTTTCTTTTTAAGAGGCGTTTTTTACAAATAGAGCAAATAGAAAAATGTTTGTAACTATTTTTTATTTTCCTTTTTTGTTGTTTCTGAATACAATCCAAAAAAATCCATACTCTTTCAAAGAGCGTGACATCATTCAATATTTAGAACCCTCATCCCATGCTCAACTCCTCGCAACAACTTGCCGTCGATCACCTCACAGGACCTCTTTTGATCCTTGCGGGAGCCGGAGCGGGGAAGACCCATACTCTGACGGAACGCATAGCGACACTTATAGAGAATCGCGGAGTTGCTCCGGAGAGTATTCTCGCGGTAACCTTTACCAATAAGGCAGCGAAGGAAATGCGCGAGCGACTCGGGAATAAACTCGGTCGGGATACGACGAATATGAGTCCGTACCGATCCGTCGGTTTCCCACTCGTCGGCACATTCCACTCGGTGGGGATATACTTCCTCCGATCCTTCATAGAGCATATCGGATATGATCCGAAATTCGTGATCTACGATGAAGACGACAAGCTCCGTCTCATAAAATCGCTCATAAAGGCTCGTAATCTGGACGACAAGGAAATCGCTCCAAGAGCCGTTATCGGAGCTATTAGTCAGGCAAAGAACCAGGGGCTTTCGGCAGCGAAGTACGATACGATCGTGAATAGCTATTTCGGGTCGATGGTGCGCGATATTTATCTCGATTATGAGAAAGCGCTTGTCGAGAACAACGCACTCGATTTCGACGATATCCTCCTCCGTACTTATGATCTTCTGCAGATCCCGGAGGTTTTGGAACGGCTTCACAACAGGTACGAGTATATATTCGTCGACGAATATCAGGATACCAACGATATCCAGTACAAGACCATCAAGCTTCTCGCAAGCAAGCACCGGAACCTCTCGGTGGTGGGCGATGATTGGCAGGGAATCTATGGTTGGCGAGGTGCCAATATCAAAAATATCCTCTCGTTTCAGAAAGATTTTCCGGGGGCTACGGTCGTGAAACTCGAACAGAACTATCGTTCCACCAAGACCATCATATCGGGAGCGAATGCGGTCATCAAGTGCAACAAGGAAGCTCTAGACAAGACACTCTGGACGGACAACGAACAGGGGAATAAAATACTCCTCATCGAAGCACTGAGCGAGAAACAGGAGGCGGAACTTATTGTGAAGGAAATTAAAGAAGGGGTTAGTGACCTAAGTAAGTGGGCAATATTATATAGAACTAACAGTCAATCCCGACTGATTGAAGAAGCGCTCATTCGAGCGGGGATTCAGTACAAGATCTACGGAGGACAACGTTTCTACGAACGCAAGGAGGTGAAGGATATTCTCGCCTATATGCGCCTCATCTTCAATCCGATGGATACCATGAGTCTTAGACGTATTATCAATGTCCCAAGTCGGAAAATCGGGGAAAAAAGCGTGGAAACTTTCCTCCATTATGTGCACAATTTTCATGCTCCGTTTTCGGAGGTTATTTCAGGAATCGATGAGATGGACGAACTAACCCCGCAGGCTCGTCGCGGTATCGCGGGATTCGGTGCTCTCTATGCTGAATTGACACAGTATCTCCAAGAACATTCCATAAAAGAAACGATGGAATATATCATAAAACAAACGCAATACGTCGACTATCTTCGGCATGAATACGGAGAAGGGGAGAGTGAGTCCAAGGAGGAGAATATGAAAGAGTTTGCCAATATGGCGTCGCGATATGACGGAATGAATTCGGGAGAAGCCCTGATGATGTTCCTTGAGGATATCGCTCTCATCACCGACTCTGACCGAGATGAGCCTGGACAGAATAACTTTGTCTCCATGATGACCATCCATTCCTCAAAGGGATTGGAATTTGAGAATATCATCATCGCCGGAGCGGAAGAGGGGTTATTCCCGCACTCCCGCACTCTTATGGAACCTCGGGAAATCGAAGAAGAACGACGACTTATGTATGTGGCAATGACCCGTGCAAAACGCACACTCACTATCACTCGCGCCCGCGAACGGTATACTTTCGGAAACTATTCCGCCAATCCCGCATCGAGATTTCTGAAGGAAATTCCCGAGGAATTGATAGAACGAAAAGAAATCGAGGTGAAGAACTTCTTTGGAGGCTTTGGAAGCAAGGCGTACCCGACTTTCGATACTCCATCGCACGATACCATTCAAAAACCGGCAGAAAAGAAGCGGTCTGTGACCTCCAATGATCCGAGCTCGTTTATGCTTGGAGAACGGATTCGTCATGTGGAATTTGGAATCGGAACGATCGTCAGTATATCGGGTCCTATAGCGGAAATAGCTTTCTCTGGAGGGAAGGGTATCGCGAAGATGCACCTCGGAATCGCTCCGATTGAAAAGGAAACGGAATAAATTAATAATAAGTTGCCTTTTTACATATTTTACGTATAGTTAGTTCCTATTTTTTTATATTTACGAGTAGCCAATTTCGAACGAGATTAAGAAAAAAAGAGAGGGGGAAATTAAAAGGTAAAGCATTATAATCCGTATTTACGATGAAAGAGAACGAGTTTTTGGAAAATAAATTTTTAAAGGAGAAGCAATTCTCTCTCTCTAAATTCGTGCCTGCTCTCGTACTCTCGGTTTCGCTCGCAGTAACCCACCAGCTCTGGAGAAGTGAAAAAGAAGAGATAATGAAGGATTCTTCTATGAATTTTTCATTGCGACAGAAAGAAGTGCGAAAAGAAGTCGAAGAACGAATGAAAAATTACGGGTATACACTGCGTTGAGCTCGAGCCCTATTTTCTGGGGGAATGGAACGGAGAAAAGAATTTCATAATTTCATACGTGATCTGGATATCCAGAATAAGTATCGCGGAACCATTGGGTATAGTTTCATTCCTCTTGTCAAAAAAGAGGCTCTCGCTGACCATATCCGTAAACTGAAGGAAGAAGGATTTTCGGATTATGCGGTTTTTCCATCCGGAGTACGACAAGAATATACCCCGGTTACCTATGCGGAACCATTTGAACAGAATGAAAATACTATGGGATACGATTCATTTTCCGATTCGGAGCAGCGTATGGTTATGGAATTGGCACGTGATGAAAACCGCATTGGAGTTACTGGGAAAGTACGATTGGTACAGGAATCGAATTCGGTATCTCCGTCCGGATTTCTTATGTACCTCCCCGTTTATCGTAACGGTTTTCCCTATTCTACACTTGAAGAGAGAAGGGCGAATGTGGTCGGTTGGCTCACTGCTTCCATAAAGATAGAGGAATTTATGAAGGAAATCATGGAAAGTAAATTGTTTGATGGGCTCGATGTTGAAATGCACGACGGTATCGTTACTGAGAGTTCTCTGATATTTCATGCTTATGACGCATCTGAAGGCATTGCCCATCCGAAGGATGCAGTGTTTAGCTCTGCTGAAAAGTTGGAAACATTCTGACGCTCTTGGACATTTATTTTTCATTCTCTGCCCGGTTTCGAAACAAAAATAGACAAAGGAAGGATTGTTATCATTGGGATTTCTTGAATCGGGATATCGTTTTTTCTTGCGCTTCTTTCCTGGCTTCTTCTCCATGAGAGAAGAATGGCTATTAATTTTGCAAAGAATATGCAAGATATGAATCGTAGGATTACTAAAAATAAGAAGAAATTGACGGCAGTCATCGATGCCAGTATGGATGCGATCATTCAACTAAATAAAAGAGGAGAGATAGTGGAATGGAGCTGACAGGCGGAAAATATTTTCGGATGGAAAAAAGAGGAGATACTGGGAAAGTCTTTCATCGAAACGATTCTTTCCGAACAATCCCAGAAAGAATATCCCGAAATTATAGATAAGCTCATCGTTGAAACGAAGCACGGTCGCGTTAATCATGTGGACGAACTTCCGGCTACCCGTAAGGATGGAACAGAATTTTTCGTGGAAATGAATATCTCTTCGATGGATGGGGAAGGAGATTTTGAACTTTGTGCGTTCATTCGTGATATCACCGAACGGAAAATTGCAGAGGTGAAGATTCTCGAAATGGCAACACACGATGCACTTACTGGACTTCCGAACCGAAATCTCCTCTCCGATCGTCTTGCGCAAGCCATGCGAATTTCCGAGCGTTCCGGCGATAGTTGTGCGGTATTTTTCATAGATCTCGATCGTTTCAAACCGGTGAACGATACTTTCTGACATGAAGTGGGAGATATTCTCCTGGAGAAAGTTGCCGAACGTCTGGAGGCGATTATGCGTGCCGAAGACACGACTGCGCGTTTCTGAGGCGATGAATTCATCATAGTAACTCCCGGATTGAAATCCGAATTCGACGTGACACTGATCGCTGAAAAGATTATTCAAACGCTCTCGTTGCCATTCTATATCAAAAAACACGAAATCACCATCGGTGCGAGCGTAGGAATAGCAATCTTTCCGCGGGACGGGAAAAATGCGGAAGATCTGCTAAAAAAGAGCGATATGGCTATGTACGAAGCCAAGAATGACGGAAGAGGGACCTATCGTTAAGCTTCAAAGAGTCGAAGAATCGGGGAGATAATGGTTTTTGTATTGGAAGCGATAGGGCGGTGAGACGAACGAAGTATATCACCAACATTCCTTTTCTCCAAATCTTCTTCCAGAACCACGGTATGTCCATTTTTTTCATATACTTGAGCATTTCGTACTTGGTGACCCCCCGCAGAGAGAGCAAGTGGGATAATCATGAGATGAATCGGACGAGTGGAGAGCTCCGCAAGCGTCGTCGCACTCGCACGTGTGATGGCGATATCCGTTCCGTCGAGGATATGTGGGATATCCGATTGGGGAATCCAATCGAACACTTGTGTATCTTCCCACTTCTCAAATTCGCTTCTGAGGTTTCTATTAAGCGTTCCGAGCGAGACTATCCACTCTGTGTCAAGACTTCTGAAAAACGCATTCTTCGAGATTAAATCTCCGCTTCCTCATTCATCGTACAGTTGTACGCCTCATTCCGGTTCTCGATTTGCACTCGAATTACTTTGTTTTTGAGAAGTCTTGAAAAGATTATTTTTAGATATTTTAGAGAATTGTTTTCTTTGTTTGAGGAGTGTCTGGAAAATCTTTCTCGATCCCTGACTTCCGCAGCTCACGAATATATGTTTTTTATTCGTTTTCCATTCTATCTTCCCGTCTGGATTTTTCTCGAAAAATTGAGGGTGGAGGATCTGTCCGACCACCGTCGCTTTGCCCTTCGGAAAATACTTTCGAGCTTCCTCGAATCCGAGGAAAATCTGCGTCGCAAAATATCCGAGAACTTTATTGGAAAATCCCGGAACAGTGTCCGATTCGTGGATATAGAGCGGAATTCCGAGACTCCACGCGGCGATTCCGACCGCCACGGAACCGGGTCAGCCCTTGGAGAAAACGAGCCTCGGTCGTTCTCGGGAGAGAACATTCCTCGCCTCGAGTATTCCTTGTACGAGTTTGAACGGATAGAGAAAAACTCCGAG
>DNKW01000010.1:23224-25922 GCA_003488655.1 Candidatus Altimarinota bacterium
GCGATGAGCGAAAGGATGGGCATGATGTGGCCCCCAGTTCCTCCTCCGACAAGACAGATTTTTTGGGACATAATTTACTATTTGATTTTTAAAGCAAAACTCTAAGATTTGTCATTCCGACCGTAGTGGAGGAATCCCTTTTAACCAAGTTATATGGAGTAAAAATATAGAAGCTCTCTATGATTCAGGCATAGTAACTTCTTACGACATGGTGCCAATGTGCCGATCTAAAGGGATTCTTCGACTTCGTTGCACTTCGCTCAGAATGACACACAGTTTCTACTGTATCGCAACTCCCATTTTCTCCAAAAGTATTTTCTCTATTTTTTGCTCTTCTGCGTGCATTTCCTCGTATTCTCGGTCGTCCTCGTGGTCGTATCCGAGGAGGTGGAGGGTCGAGTGGATAAGGAGTTTGGTGAACTCGGCTTCGGGGGTGTTCCCGTACTCCTCCGCTTGCGAGAAGATCTTCACCTCAGAGAGTATTATCTCTCCGGCGATTTCCTCGGACTTTAGATCGGTGAAATCTTCGAAATAATGGAACGAGAGTACATCGGTCGTCTTATCGATTCCGCGATGATTTTTATTGAGCTCCTGAATTTCTTCGTCACTCAGGAAAGCAATATTGACGGTGCCAGCCTGGGCGATATCCACCTGTTCCGAGATGGCGCGAAAAATCGTCTCGATAATCTCGGGACGGGGAGTAAAGGAGTTTGGAGAGTTGAGGATAGAAGGGGTGAACAAGGGGAATGAAAGTAAAAAAATAATTTTGTCATTCCGGAATTTTTCGAGTAATTTACTTCTTGAAATGACTGAACTTTTTTCGAAAAATATCCGGAATCTACTATTTATGGAGAACTAAACGAAGTGATATTTCTTTTCATACTCAGAAGATATATTCATGAGCAACTCAAGAAGCATATAGATTTGGGTTACAGGTATGATTTCAAAAATGTTTTTTTGGTCTATCGATTCTTTATTTACTTCAAAACTTACATTAATTTTGTAATCAGGAATCTTTGTTATAATGGCTTCAAATCGAATTGTTTTTCAGTCATTCTTTTCTATCCAATCGCTTATGCTCGTTTCTACATCTATTATGGGAGTAAAATTATGTACAAGAACATGTCGTACAAAGGCAAGTATTTTAAAAAAAGTTTCGCTTTGTTTTCATAGTAAATCATTGATATACTTCTCAAATCGAGAGTCTACCTTTTTAAGTTCGAAAGCAATACGGATTATCTGTGTAACATAAGCAATTAGTGCTGTTTCTTGTATAAGTCAGAAATTTTTTCATCACTCAGTTTCACTTGCAAAAGCTGCATAATCAGTCCGTATTTTATAGCCATCATTAAGGGTGATTTCTGGGTGATTTTCTATGAATACATGATGTAAATTAAATTGACAATTATTCTTAACAACCTCCGATGATGTTGCAATTTTATTTTGCACCTTAATTATCAAACAAGTATATATAGCAAACTGAAGTGCTGCATAATTATTACGAAGTGCCTCATAAATAGTTTTAGATTCCATATTTTATACGATTCAAAAATATTTTTTATAATCGGAAGATTCCGGATATTTTCTGGATAAACTTAAGATGCTTCGGGAAATCTGTAACCAGAAAATTCCGGAATGACAGATGATTCTACTCTCTCACTACTTCCATTCCCCGTATCCCCGGCTGTAGGTACGATTCAACCGTCGGAACGCAGTTTGGAACTTTTGTCGTATACCCGAATTCGAGCACGGAGCTCTTCATAGGTTCGGTGCGATGGAAGGTCGAGAAAATCGTGTAGTTTCAAGTTCTTGCCTCAGTTTTCATATCGAGTCCGGAATCGAGGAGAGAATCCCGAGGGACGAGAAATCGGATATATTGCTTATTCACCCCATTCCCTTCGATGAAGGAGAGTCGCTCCTGCTCGGCGGGATCATCGATCCCGAAATCATGAAGAAGCTTGCGGGTTTTAATCTGTTCGTCAATCGTAATGGCGTGGTCGGAGTTGAGTCGGACGGTATTATGGACGATACATCCGGACAGTGATTCTGTCTTTACTATGAGCGCACGCTTCATATACCGGTCTGATTTATTGGCAGAGAGGGAAGTGAAGATGGGATAGATGAGATTCCCCTGACTTGAGAACCAAGATTCTTGAGTCCCGAGTTCCCTGAGAAAAGCTTCCGTCTCCGTATTCTTTGAAGTTATGAGAATCTCATGTTTTTTAAAATGATCGACGAATATATTGAGATATCCGAAAATATCTCCTTTTTCTCCAAGCTGTTTGATAAAAACTTCCATAAACCGAAAGAGGAATTCTTTCGGAGATTGATAGGTGTGTCAGGTATCGAGCTTCTTGTATGGAAACACTCGTGCTTCAACGAGTGTGGAGACGATGCGGGAAAAGTTCGTATGATCGATAGTCAGGTTATATGCGTCCATCTTCACCGGGCCGTACTTCTTGAGGAGCTCTATGATAATCCCCTGATTGATGGCGATCATGGTATCGACGCTCTTGAACCCCGCTTTTTCTACAAAGAATCCGATCTTTTTTGCGGAGTCTCGGAAGTCCGGATAATAGTTCGCATCGCGGATCCCGAAGTTTCCACTATACCCCTCAAGCCCGCTCGGAGGTTGTTCTTTGTAGGGATAGAGTTTCCAGTCGTAGTCATACACATCGTGTTTTTCGAACTTCTGAAT
>DNKW01000066.1:0-786 GCA_003488655.1 Candidatus Altimarinota bacterium
CCCTGCCACCGGTCCGAAAATCTCTCTCATGAAACTAAAAAAGGCTTCCTGATTGGAAAACTCCATTGTAACAACGGAGGAATCTCTGAAAAAAGAGGTGAAGATAGAATGTTACTCTTCCGATGCAGGAGAGATTATTCAAAAAGAGGAGATTGCCAGTACTCCATCCGAGGAAGAAATAATGGTTCCTTCTCCTTCTACAGCGCTCGTGATAACGGAAGAAACCCTACACTCCTCGGAAGAATCGCAATCAATTATCCTCATTGAGGAAAAAGTGGAAACAAAGGACAGGGAACAGGAAAATATAAAAACGCCGGAGATAAAAGAGTTTTTTCCAAATTTTCAAATCACAGATACGATGAATCTCGATGAAGATTTGCTCGATCTTCAGGATTTCGTCACCATCAAAGATCACCAGAAGCCAATAATTGACACGGGGTCAATTCTCATAACGGAAGAGGTTTCCCCGATAGAAGTATCTGTGGAGTCCTCCCCTGTATCAAGTGAGGAAAGTATAATTATCCAGGAAATTACGGATATCTCTCCAGTGGAATCTTCGTCAGAGATTCTATCCGAAGAATCTTCAAATGATATCATCGTTACTCCGGAATATGTTGCGGAAGTAAAGACCGAACTCAGCGAAGGACGTCGTGCGGGGTTTCGATTTTTTCTACAGAGAAAAACAAAAATTATGGCCTGAGTCGGCATTGTCGCCCTCTCTATCTCGGCAATAACACTGTTCTCCGGCTCCTTTCTTGAGACTCAAGTACAAAAATCCGGCAAAAG
>DNKW01000066.1:909-23063 GCA_003488655.1 Candidatus Altimarinota bacterium
TGGGGAAGTAAATATTCCTCCGACAGAGACAGTAGAGGAAATCATCCCTTCTGCAGAAACAACAACCCCTGTCATTACTTCCCCTGCAGGAATCTCAAATTATGAGATGGGACGCGATTACAGCGTAACAAAAAATACCAAGAAAAATATACAAAGTAAAACTTCGACTGATTCATTCACAGGAACAGAAATGCCAACTCCATAAAAAAATTTGATAAAATAAAAAATACATATATACTCTCCCTTGTATTTGGGAAGTCGAGAAAAAGAATTTGGGCCTTCCTCCAAATTCTTTTTTTCTACCAAGACGTCATTTATTATCCTCATCCATACCTATTATGATAGATATAAGAAAAATAGAAGCTGCCATAAATCAGATTTCTGCAGAGAAAAAAATACCACGCGAACGTCTCGTGGAGATTATCGAATCCGCCATTAAAACTGCATACCGAAAAGACTTCGGAAATAAAGACAGTGAGGTGAATGTCCATCTCGACTTCGAGACGGGTGCCATCGAAATCACGGTGGAAAAAACTATCGTGGAAACGGTAGAAAATCCAGATACCGAGATGACTCTCGCAGAGCTCGGAGACGATGCGGAAGGATTCTCTATCGGAGATACCATCGAGATCGACGTGAGTGATGAAGTTCTCGAGGATGCGGAAGGATTCGGTCGTATCGCGTCTCAAGCTGCCCGTCAGGTTATCATCCAGAAGATCCAGGAGACAGAGAAAGAAAAAATCTTCAACCTCTTCAAAGGGAAAGAGGGGGAGATTATCAGTCTCAAAGTTGACCTCGTTGAGAAAAATCGTGTTCTTCTCGATTACAACGGAAACCAAGTGGTTCTCCCGAAATCCGAGCAAGTATCCAAGGATAAATACACTCCCGGACAACGAATCTATCTTTCCGTTGCGAAACTTGAGGAAGACACTATGTCTGGACCTCGCGTAACTCTCACTCGAAAAGACACGAATCTCATCGTGAAGCTCTTTGAGATGAACGCTCCGGAACTCGAAGATGGAACCATCGAAATCGTGAGTATAGCGCGTACTCCCGGATTCAAAACCAAGATTATTGTCGCTTCCGAATATGAAGAAGTAGATCCGGCAGGATGTCTTATCGGGCCAAAAGGAGCCCGTGTTCGTGCGGTGGTCGATGAAATCGCCGGAGAGAAAATCGATATTATTAATTATACCGACAACCGGGAAGAGTTGGTGCGAAAATCTCTCGTACCTGGAGTGGTCGAAAAAGTAACGATCGATGAGGAAAATAAAATTATCCGGTGTACCGTAACCGAAGAAGAAAAGGCGAAGGTTCTCGGAAAATGAGGAGCCAATATCAATCTTACATCGGAACTTCTTGGATACAAGATTATCCTCGATGCGAAAGAAGAGAAATAATGTTTGTCATTGCGAGGATACCCTCAAGGAGTACCCCGGGTACGACGAAGCAATCCACTCTTATTAAATACAAATAGATTGCCACACTTCGCTCCGCTTCGTTCGCAATGACAAGTATTTTACTACTAATTCTTTCAAAACATGGCAGAAACGCTCACCCAATTTTTAGAAGGAAGTGGAACTCGAAAAATGGCCTTTGAAACATACCAGAAACTTCCTGATACGGATTCTGTAAAAAGACAGCAGTATTTGTTTAATCTATCAGATGAGATTGGGCAAAAAGTCGGTATGCTGATTTATATAAACGCTTGCTTAGTATGCGGAAGAAGCCTCCTTGCAACGGACTCCATTTGTGATCGTTGTGGAAATATGAACGATGCATATTTTGATGCTCTGTCAGCAGAAATCGACCAACACCCTATCGGGCGGGTTATGGGAACACGCGGTCATTAATTT
Organism: Candidatus Altimarinota bacterium; assembly: GCA_003488655.1. GTDB lineage: Bacteria > Patescibacteriota > Gracilibacteria > BD1-5 > UBA2023 > UBA1545. The sequence goes on from DNKW01000066.1 coordinate 2,766, forward strand.
TTCTTTTCTTATTTTTTAACTTCTCATTCTATGGCAAATAATACCGTAGCAGTACAGCTTCTCGAGCGGATTGCGAATGTGGGAAAAGAAGGAGAGATTATCGAAGTGAGCCACGCATATGCGAGAAACTTTCTCATCGCTAAAGGTCTTGCAAGGATCGCTACTCCGGAGCTCATCAAACGGGAAGCGGAAAAAACAAAAAAAGCTCAAGATAATAAGAGTCATCTCGTAGAGGCTCGACATGAAATCGCACAAAAACTCCATAACACCACTCTCACATTTGAACTCCCCGGGAGTAAAGATAAGATATTTTGAGGACTTGGAGAACATGAGATTATTCAGGAAATAAAAAAAAGATATAATATAGAGCTCGAGAAAAAACATATCCTCCTCCCTGAAGGACATAAACTCAAACAGGTGGGAATCACCGACATCAAGATCCATCTCGGAAGCGATGTAAATATAAAAATGCACATCGATATCCATGCAATTAAAAATTAAACTTCCCACTTTATGTCCACTCTCGCAATAGACTATGGGACGAAGAAAATCGGACTCGCAATAGAAGTAGAAGGGATTGCCTTCCCCCTTGCAATCATTGCAACCAAGGAGATATTTTCCTCTCTTCCCAAACTCATTAAAGAGCGCCATATAGACACGATTATCATCGGAATTGCCAATCATATGGATGGAACTATTTCAGAACAAGCAATCCGGACTCGTGAATTTAGAAAAAAGATCCAAAATCTTCTCCCGAAAGATATGAGATATATCGAATGGGATGAACGACTGACGACTTTTGAGGCGAGAAACGCACTTGACCCATTCGGAAAAGACCCGAGAAAAAATATCGATGACGTGGCGGCGAGTATTCTACTCCAAAGCTATCTGACTTCCATCAAAAGCTCGGCTTGTAACTCTTAACTTTTTCCCCCATGCACCTCTGATTCATTATGGACGGGAATCGTCGATGGGCAAAACAACATATGCTCCAAACATTGCTCGGCCATAAAGAAGGAAGTACTCGGCTTGAGGAAATGGTAGAGCTTTGCTTCACCGAAAAGATAGAATATTGCAGTTTTTGGGCGCTCGCGAAAAAAAATATAGAGAATAGGAATAAAGAAGAGCTCGATTACCTCTACAGACTTTTTTTCGAGAGTATGGAGAATCTTCTTCCAAAACTTCTCAAAAAAGGCATTAAGTTTGAGTGGGTAGGAAATCCGGAAATACTTCCCATTCATGTCGTCGAACTTCTGGAGGATGCTCGGGAAAAAGCGAAAAATGGCACGGAAATGATCTTTATCCTCGCTATCGGATACGGAGGTCAGGATGAGGTTATTCGAGGCATAAAGAACTTCCTGCAACAAGGTGGAGATATACGCTCTCTCGATGAAAACTCCTTCCTCCCTTTTCTCGATACAGGACGGTTTCCCACGCCAGATCTCATTATACGAACTGGGGGCGACTCGCGCCATTCCGGATATTTCCTCTACCAGAGCGAGTACAGCGAGTACTACTTCACCCCCACCCTTTGGCCTGATTTCAAAGAGGAGGAATTCTACAAAGCGCTCGAAACCCTGAAAGACGCGAAAAGAAATTTTGGAAAATAATTCCCTTTTTATGAAAATCATCCCACATTCCAAATCCTTAGAACTTTTCCCGTTTATGGAACTCGCCGGCGAAGTTGCCAAACAAGCAACTTGCAAACGATCAAAATGCGGGAGTATTATAGTAAAGAATGGAAAAGTCATCGGTTCCGGCTTTAATTCCCCTCCGGGAAATCTCGAGTCCGAACGCCGATGCACTTGCGATAAAAAAACTCTGGATTTTAAAGTGACCGACAAAACCTGTTGTATACATGCGGAACAACGAGCCATTATGGATGCACTGAAAAACCATCCGAATGAAATCGAATATTCCCGACTCTATTTTGCACGACTCTCTGAAAGCGGAGAGATTGAATTTTCGGGAGAACCATATTGCACTATTTGCAGCAAGATGGCTCTGGATACAGGAATAAAAGAATTCGTACTTTATCGGAAAGAAGGAATTTGTATTTATGACACCGAAGAGTATAATTCGTTTTCATTCGCATATAAAAATCACATATAAATTTATGAAATCCCCCACTCTCTCACTCCATATCAATAAAAAAGCCTTGTTCGATTACGAAATCGTACAGGGCTACGAAGCGTGAATCAAGCTCACGGGACCGGAAGTAAAGAGTATACGAGCGAAGCAGTGTAATCTCAAGGGAAGTTATGTGAGCCTCGCGTCCGGTCGTCCCATTCTGAAAAATTTCCATATCTCTCCGTACGAACACCTCCCCCATAAACTCGGGATCAATCCGACCGCCGATCGGGAGATATTCCTCAAGAAAAAAGATATCGACTATCTCACGGGAAAACTCAAGGAGAAAGGTTTTTCCCTCATCCCGACGGAAGTCTATTCGAAAGGAAACCTCATAAAAATATCGATCGCACTCGCCCGAGGACGAAAGGTTTTCGAGAAAAAACAGGTATTGAAGGAACGGGATGTTGGTCGCGATATGGATCGGGAAATAGTAGAAAAAATGAGATAACTTCAGACTTCGCATTCAAAATTCCGCTTCCTCGCTTTCCGTACAGTCGTACGGTTCACTCCGGTGCTCATTTTTCATACGAATCCTATCGTTCTCTCATTTTTTCTATGAATGAGAAGAGGTTTCTTCTTGTGGAGATTGAAAAGAACAATGAAATTCACATAAAAACTACGTACTGTAGTGAACCGTACTAATGTACGGAGAACGATACCCTAAAGGCACGTCGAGCACGTAAAGTTTGAATGCGAATTTCGAAGTTATTTTCAATCTCCCTTGAGGATATCTTCGTGAATACTATGTGCTGCCAAGCACCCCTCCGCTGCGCTCATAATGGTCTGTTGAAACTTGTTGGATCCGGTCGTGATATCCCCTGCGGCATAGAGCCCCGGAACGCTCGTCTCTTGGCGTGCATCCACGAAAATATGTCCGGATTCGTCTTTTTTTGGTTCCAATCCGTCAACGAGCGCAGTGTTTGGCTGATTTCCAATGGCGACGAAAATCCCGTCGACTGCAAGTTCTGATCCATCGGACAGGATACATTTCTCTACACTGAATCCTCCCTCTATTGAAGTTACGCTCGTTTCGAAGTGAACATGGATATTTGCGTGTTTTTCAATCTGGTGAATCCAAACGGTTTCCGCCCGGAATTCGGATCCGCGCACGAGGATATGAACCTCCTTGCAGACTTCCGCGAGAAACAATGCCTCAGTGACGGCACTATTCCCTCCGCCGACCAGTGCTACAACCCGATTTCGGAAGAACATTCCGTCACAAGTGGCACAGTACGACACTCCCGCCCCGAGGAACTTGTCTTCTCCGGGGATTCCGAGATGGCGATACTTATTCCCGATGGCGAGAAGTACATACCGAGATTCGAGTGTTTTCCCACTCGCTGTTTTTACAGTAAAAACATCTGCATTCTTCACCACTTCCGTCACTTCATCCTGAATAAGTTCCGAACCAGCAGAAACGGCATGTTCCGTGAAACGGTCCATAATCTCCCGCCCTGAAGCTGAGAGAGTTCCAGGATAATTCTCCACTTTATGAGAAGTGGCGAGTGCCCCGCCCGGCATAGCCCCGATGATGCAGTTCCGGAGTTTATAGCGAGAAGCATACATCCCAGCGGGAAGACCCGCAGAACCTGCTCCGATAGTGATAAGATCGTACATACTTTATGTATTAGTAGGAGATAAGAATATTTTTTATAAATAAACAGACTATTGTCATTCCGACCGTAGTGGAGGAATCCCTTTAGGTCGCTATATTGAAACAATATTATAAAGAATCACTAAATCTGAACTATTCGAGATATTTTGTATTTTTGCTTCACACAACTTGATCAAAAGGGATTCCTCGAGTTCCCTCGGAATGACAGATGTCTCACATTTCTCTTTAAGCTAAGAATGAAGTTCGTTACTTACAATTCCTCTCTTCGCTTTATTCTCCTGAATGACATTTCGGATAATGCTCGCATTATCGATGGGAGAGGGAGCAAAGTGCATGGTGAAATTGGAATTCTCCGAGGCGGTGTGCATGGAAACCGTTCCGAAATTGAGGAGATTTTCGAGAAGACCCTTGGTTTGTGCATTCACTTCTTTTACATCATCGAGCGAACACTCGGAGATAGTCCGGTTGAGAAAAGAGATTTGTTCTATCCCCCGTATCCTCTGGTCGGTGATAATAAAAAGATCAAGTTCATTATTGGCCCAGGTAATATAGAGAAAGAGGAGATATACAGACCAATAAACGATGAGAAAAATGGGAAAAAATGAACTGGTATCCGAAGGGAATACTGAGGAATAATACGTGAGGAGGAGGACAGAAGAAAGAACCAGAAAAAATGCGTAAAATCCCAGATAGAGATACACTATCCAATGGCGTTTCAGAACGAGTTTCAATTCCTCATTCGGACGAAAAGTATCTCTGAGTCGGGTAAGATTGATTGCGTGAGTAAGCGTGGGCATAGTAAAAGAAATTAAGAAATGTTCGGTTTTTTGATATAAATCGGCTCTATCCTCTGAACCGGATTTTCACTTTGGAAATTCCGACAAAACACGTCGTAACGCAGATTTGATTGTATGGAAATCGAAGCAGAAGTAAAATCATTTATATCGCCCATTCAGAAATACTCTCCCGGCGGAATATCCGGAATGGCGATGAGTCTCGCCTGAGTATTTTTCTTTTTTTGCACCAAATACTCTCCCCGATTTGCTCGCAAAAGCAAAGGATAGCCACTCATAGAAAGCTCAGAGAGAGTAAAATAATCAATGCCGTAAAGTGGCACAGGATGAACAAACGAGAGAGTGTTTATGGTAAGCGTAATAATGCGCATCGCTGTAAAACTCCCCGGACCATTCACAATGACAACTCCTTTCAAGTCCTCATACTCCATCTTATTTTTTTTCAAAAACTGGAGAAGAGAAACGAGAAAATATTCGGATTCTCGTCACCGGAGTTCTATAAATTCCTGTGAGAGTATCGTCCTTTCGGAACTGAAAAGCAGGTAGGTCGCTGGGGTGGAAATAGTATCTATAAAGAGATGCATGGAATGGAAAGTTATCTATTTTAAAACGTACTCCGCATGTATCTTATAGAGAATATTTGCAACGATATTCTGCTCTGAATCCTGAACTCTGAGGAGGATATACGAACCACTTGTTGCATAAGAAAGCTCGTATTTTGTGTTCAAAATATAGATATCTCCCGATTTTGAGATACCGGCGATGGCCTTATGACTCGTATCGGTGATATATCCGCCACCCGAAAGATTCGGACTCGATAGGGTGTTTTTTACAAAAGAGAATCCAGTATTTGGGGAAACAAATACACCGGTTCCCATGATGGTGTCGAGATTCGCCACCTGTTCTATATGCGATACCGTGGAGATATTTATAGTCTCAGAGAATACCAAGTTATCGGTCGGAGAAAGTACCCGAATGCGCATTGGAGAATTTTCACTAGCCGGAATTACCGCTATATGAAACGAGGTATCTTCGAGAGCTATCTTTCCAGTTCGTTCATCTATCGTAGCGATATTTTGTCCGGATTGTGTAAGAACTATACCGCTCGCTCCACTTATAGGAAGAGTGAATGTCCCATCGATTCTCGTTTTTGCCAAATCCGATGCGGTGGGCTCTATTCGAACAAGAACTCCGTTTCTGAGCCGAAATATATCAATAGGCTCGTCTCCGAGAATCTCACTCAAGTTTCCGGAAATCGTATTTTCGGAAAGAGAATGTATCTCCGGAACGGGAGGATATACGGTAATCGTCAGATCTTTTGAAGATATGTTTCCATTTCCATCCTGTGCGAAGAATCGGATTTTTTTCGTAAAGAGAGTGTTAAACGGCCCGATCTCAAAATTCGAAAGAGTATTTCCTTTCTTGATTCCATACGTCGTAGCAGGATCAAGACTATCTGCATCATTCTTCATATCACCGTCTCCGTCCGTATCTTTCGTAAGATCCGCGTCAATCCATACTTTATCCACTCCCGATATATCTTCCATAGAGGTTGCGAAGCTCAGTATCTGTTTCTGGTATACCGGTATTCGAATCACGTCTCCATAAGTAATAAGCGGCCCTTCCGTATCGGAATGTTTTTGAGGGGAGAGAAGATGGAGCGATACAGGAGTACTGCTTATGTTTTTTTCTATGGAATACAGTTTCGCATAATACCAATCATTTGGAGCTGGAAGCGATACTGTGTATTCCTCCGATTTTTTTCAAAGTGAATAATATTGGTAGGTTCCCGGCCCATCCAAACGCATGGAACTTCCGTCATAGTAGGAGAATGAAACAAAACCGTTGTCTCCAATTTCCACTTTTGTTTCGGGTGGGATGGGTACGCCGTAGAGATCCCCTGCATTGAGGGTTTTTTGTTCTTGAGAATTCTTAAAGAGGTAGAGTTTCCCACTCTGTACCCAAATCTTGGTATTTGTCAGAAATTCATAATTGGTGTTTCGGGCAAAAGAAATGGTTTGCGTTTCTGTTTCCCCGTCACGGAGATATGCTATGGTTGCACCTCCGGCATCAGTATATACAGTGCGTCCTTCGGCGATAATAATAGGATTTGTGCCATTTGTTTCCGGCGTCGCATATTGATAGGCATCCATAGTTACCGTCGCTTCTCATGATCCGCGACCAAAAGACAGAATATTCTGTCGTCAGACGAACCCTGTATGAGCAGTATCGAGAACCGTCTCGCTTGAAATTTCCGGTATCAGGTCTACCTTATGGATCATTGTTTTTGGATCGATAGAAAGAGGACTCTCCCCGGAATTGATTTTATCAAATCGATCGACGTAATCATAGTACTCGAATCGAAAGAGATTATCTCGAAAGGGGCTTGCCGGTCGGAAAGAGAAATCGATCTCACCCGAAGTGATAAATGTCTCTTCGAAATGATTCGGAGCCGAGAGGATTCTGGAAGAACCATTATCAGTTACGGTATATAAAAAATCTTGCGGAGAGAGTACTTTTGGCGAATCGGAAGAATGGCTCGTAGGTACATCATTGGAGAAATTCCGCTTCAAATAGAGGCTGTTGTTCATTCGGTAAATAATATCATCGTCCCCGTCTTTATCCACATCGCTATATATGAGCTCTTCTTTCCCATCCACCGTATCGATATAGTTGAAAAGTCGAACCTGCTTGTTGTTCTTGTCCAGTATATAAATACCTTCGTATTGGTATGATGCTGCCGTTGTGGATGACGTTGTTGACTGCGAAGAAGAAGGAGTGGAAGTGCTCGGAGATGAGGATGGTACGCTAGTATTGATGGCAAGGAGCTTCTCCATACTGTTTGCATAAGCAAGGGTATGGATAGAGTCATTTCTCTTCGTGTCACGGACAAAAGAAGTGAGATTCTCCTGAATTCCGGTTACAAGAGTATTTCCCATATCTTGAATCTCTGAAACCTCCTTATCTTTCCCGCCATTTTTAATATGGGAGAGGCTTGGTAATATACGAGTATTGCCCATAAGAATTTTTTTCTTCAAATCATCTCCGAGTTCAGTATCGGTGGACAAGGCGCTGGCTTTTATATTCTCTCCTCCGACAAAGAGGAAGGCAGGAGTAGTTTCCTTGTTCATCGTACCGGTTCTAAGCATCGTATCAATCTCTGTCTTGAGTCGTATCGTCTCCATTTTCTCTCAGAGTATATAGTCTTTGATAAGACTGAATTTCTCCGTATTTTCTTTCGTCAGCTCCTGTATGAATTTCGTCTCGCTCTCTCCCCCGTAATTGACCGCTTTCTGGAGAGTTTCGGCGATAGCGAGAGCCTTCGGATCATGGAGACCTCGAATCGCTTGGATATTTTCTGTCAATACTTCCTTCAGTCCCTGTACCGTCACCTCTTCTCTGGAGTGCTTCTCCATGTACTGATTGAGAGCAACGAAGCTATGGAGTATATCGAAAGAGAATTTCTGGAGAAGCACCGCCATTATTTCGTCTTTGGTCGCTTTTTTCTTCGGAACATACCCCTGTGGACCGAGATTCACATCAATGTTCTGCGGTAGAGCATCACGCAGATTTATATCCGGAATCGTAATGGCTCCGATATTGGAAAGATCATTGGTGAATTGATTGAGCGGATCAAGAGTCGCTTTCGACATAGCGACGATGAAATCTATATCAAATTCGAGATTCACATACGTGGTGACTTTTATCGCATCGATAAAAGAGAGTGAGAAATTCGGAAATTCCACATTCAAGAAATCAAGCCCCGGAATCGTTCCTTGTCGTTCGGTAATCTGGGCGATCTGATCACCTGCTCTCCATTCCGGCACAAACGGATTGATGCGCATAATACAGAGGATCTTCGCGACAATCTTAAATATATCCAACACCGCAGCAACACCTCCAAAGAGTTTCGGAATGGTTGGCGGTGGCGGAAGGTCGGGAAGTTTAATATTTGGAAGACTCGGAAGATCCGGAAGTTCCGGTAACTCCGGAAGTCGTGGAAGAATCGGAAGACTTGGAAGTCCGATACTCACAGTCGGAACATCGGGGAGATAAAGTCGTGGGAGACCGGGAAGTATCATCGGCACGAAGTTGAAATGGAACTCCGGCATGAGTATACGAAGTCATCCGCGAATATTATGCAGATCGAGCCAAATGTCCGGCCATTTTGGGAACTGGATAATCGGAATCTGCGGAATAATCGCAGAAATAAGTTTCATAACAAAATGCTTCAGATCGTATCGCTCATTACGACACACGCTACATTCTGCCTCATATCCGTAGAAAAGATCGACGATGAGTTGCCAAGATTTCAGTATGGCTTTGATCAAAATATAGAGCTCCACCCATGTACGGAAACGCTTTCCATTATCGGATAACCATCCACCCATCATCTCTTCGATTGCCTCTATATTACAAAGAATCTGACTCGCATATCGCTCTTTCCATGTGAGGTATTTTTGAAGTTTTTCCGGAAATCGTTTATATTCCTCGATAATCTGGATATTTTCTTGAAGAGACCCTATGAGTCATTCGGTGTCGACGATGACTTTCCTGTCCGCTTCGCTCAGATTTTGGAGACGAGACCATTTGTCCTGCTTATCCGCAAGTTCCGTTTTCCATTGTTTCTGGATCAATTTCGCATTGATGAGCCACTTATCCATCTCTTCAAACGAGAGCCAAGGTATTGCGATATCTATCATCTCCGTTTGGAGCTTGATGAGCGGAAGATGCGACATAAATTCGTATGCCGCCTTGATTCCGGAAACATTCTTCCCGAGAGAATTAATCGTATCCTTATTGTCAGTGACAAGAGAATTGTATTGTCCTTGGGTTCATTGGAGCGTGCTATTGCCGAGATTGGAGTTCGAAAGCATCGATGCAGAATGATCCTTCCCGTCGGCCGATTTCCCTGCCGAGAACTTGTCAAATATCTCCCCATATCCGGAGATATCAAATCCATCAAAATCCGGAAGGATGATATAGAGAGTCGGAAGACTCGTGAGCTTATTCACCACCTCCTCGAGTTGTCGATTCGCCCAATCCATAAGGAAATCCGGAAAAGCCGATACCCGAGAATTTTTTATTTTAATAATATTTCCAAAATCAAAGTTTTTGAGAGCGGCGGTATCGAGGGATACTTCGAAATTCGATTCTCCTCCACCACCCATTCCGATACCGATAAGCGGTCCGGCGGAAAGGCTTGAGAGATTTCACTGTGCCATACTGGCACTAATCTCCGGAAGATGAGCGTTATCTCCGGCAATATAGGAAATAAGGTTTCTTCTGTCTTCCGGAAGAAGTGCACTATTTCCTCACTGTTTTATACAAGCATTCGCATTGACATACGAATTATTCGTATCCATTCCGAGACCGAGAGAACCGGCGTTTCCATCGGAACCATCACTTTTACAACCGAGAAGTGGTTTCGCCGCAACGATACAATTCCCTCATGGGACGAGAGGAGAAATTCCTTGAGGAGGAATTCTTCCACTTACTGCCGGAACCACACCGAAACACGCTGCCATACCAATAGCACCAGTGATCGTTGGAGTAATATAGAGTCGGAAGAAATTAAACGGACTTGTTGCGCCAAGCCATCCGCCCGCATTGGGAAGATTGCTTCCACAGGTATTTTCATAACCAATGGGCGATAGCGGCCATACTGCCGGGATGGGAATACATCCCCATGGACCATAGAGCGGAACTCCCGTAAGTGCCGAAAATATGGGCAAGCCCGTACTCGGACTCAATTCTCCAAGCGGAAAACCAAATGCCGTGGGAGCGGATCCCGGAGCGAGAGGCGCCCAATTGAGCGGCAGAGACAAACAGGATCCTCCTCCAAATCCACATCCGAGTCATCGAACGATATCATCGATTCAGGAATTAATAGCTTCGATATTTCCGGAGCTAAGCCCTCCTATCTCTATACTTCCATTGCTTGGATTATAGGAGACCACCCTTGATCCTTTCGCATCTCCACGATCCGGAATACTGTTATTGTTACCGTCCACATTATAGGCATTCATCTGGATGTCTGCATATGTTTTCATAAGCGATGTATCTCCTTTTCCGCTTTTTATAAGCTCGTCAATATAATCGGGAATACCGTTTTTATCGAGATCGATAGCATTTTTTGCGAGCGAATCAGGGAGTACGGAATTGTCTATAAAATTCTTGCTTCCTTTTTCATAACTCCGAGCGTACGGTTCTACAGATCGCCACATCATAAGAGTTCCTCCGCATATATTATCGGGAGAAAGACTAATATCGCCATATATATCATCCCCGACTTCCCCTTTCTCGAGAAGTCCCACTGCCATTGTGCCGAATACTGTAGGAGTGGCCGTTACGAGATACTGTATCCTGAGAACTTCTCCCGGAGCGATGCTCGAAAAATCGAATCCGTAATCGAAATCCCCGGTTGTCAGGTATTTGAGAGAGTGTTGCTCTTCAGTACCTCCATTTCTCACAACCGTATATATCCCGGATTGATCTTCCAGGAAAATTTTACGATCATTGGAATCGAGATATACCGCATCCCTAAAAGATTTAGAAGAAGTATTGGTAAGCGTTATTTCCACCCGTATTTTATCGCCTGTCTGCATGGTATCCCTCGTTTCACTCGTCATAATTCTGTACGATTTCTCGACTTTTAATCCCTTTCCTTCGGCAAGAGGAGAACGGATAAAAATCCTTTCATTCCCTCTGTTCGAAGTATACAGGGCACTGAAATCAGTATTTCCAGAACCGGCAATACGGGCTGTTTCTGTTATCATCTGGGATATATCCGCTGTCAATTGGGTATTATTCGCATTATTTACGACATTCGTACCGACGCTCGCTCCAATTGCCGTATTCGCATGAGCAAGCGCGGAGTTATTTGTATTGTTGTCGGAGAGATAATTATATCCGTAATAGATGATATTGTTGATCATTCCCTCGTTTACAGCTCCTGCGGAACTATCGGCATTAAGTGCATTTCCGGATGCATTCGGAAGCACTAATCCGGTATATGAAAATGCTCCTCCGTCATTTCGTACCACTGTTGATAATCGCAGTCCCAAACCGCTTTCTATAAGGTGTTTCGTAAAAAAGCGCTCCATTTTCCCTGCTATTTCCGCCTGAGTTCCGTAGAGTATATTTATCTCTCCGCTATCGTCAAGCGTCACGATATCGGACTTTCCATCGCTGTCCATATCAAATACTTCCAGTTGCTGGATATATCCGCGAATATCCTCCGCGGATCCGGAACCGTTTACAATGACAGGAGAAATGCGCGTAAGTTTTCCGAGAGTGTTGTCCAAGACGATGAGTTTTCATTTCGCATCCGTGAGAACGATATCATCGTACCCGTCACCGAAAAAGTTTCCCACTCATTTTCGTCACTTTCCCCCATCCGAAACATAGGCGAGATATCCCATATCTTTGAAAGATCCCGAATAGTTCATGAGAAGCTGAATCTTCCCGCTTTCGTAGAAAATCACCATATCCGGTACCCCGTCTCCATTTATATCGATTTTTTTATACGATTCTATCTGTTCCCCGTTTCCCACAGAAATCTGGGTTCCGATGGTTTGGTCAAAATTGCTCGTCGTCGAAACTCTCGGGAGGTGTGAAACCGCATCACCGAGAGTAATAGTCGAGAAGGTTTGGTAAAACTTTGTGGCATTACCGACACTGGTTCCTGCAGCCGCTTCCAGAAGCATCCGGTTCGTCCCTTCCCATCCGATACCGGTTTTTTTCGGATAATTCTCCAGACCGTCTGCACCGGATTTTGCGACATAAGCAACGTCGAGTGCACCTATCTCGCCGGTGGTGCTGTCTTTGAAAGCAAACATAATCCCTTCTGACCCTTTCGATGAAACCCCAAGATGCGTCTTATGGGAAACGTATCTATTGGAGAGTGTTTCAAATACGAGGGAGTTTTTGTGTAATTGAAGGGTTGTATCCAGTCCGGAAGAAGAAGCCGTTTCTACGGAATCACTCGCAAATCTGATACCCAGATACCCTATCTGGGCTCCGTTCGAAACTATGCGGATACCGAGAAGATTGGAGCTTCCTTTATCATCGAGTTCCAATTCTATGCCCGGATATTTCTCCATCTTTCCGTTCGGATTTATCCGAAGGAGCGGTATGTCATTCGAAGAATAGAGTGCGATTCATCCGTTTTCTCCTACGCTCGTATTTCCATTAAATCCCTTCATGAAGACAGTGGTCTGCGGAGCGATTTCACAATTCGAGATATCATTCCCGGAACCCGTACAAGGAAGATACTTTGTAACGCTCGGATCAATATTGAGCCAAGCACGAGCAATATATTCCTTACGATACGAGTCATAGAAAGCGATGTAGCTCTTTGATCCGTTATCCACAAGGGTTGTTTGCAGAGATTGCGTGTCATCCACTCTTTGTATGTATGAATACTTTCCTGCCGGAGTAAACCCAAAGAGATCTTGCTCTTTCCAGGGATTATTGAGAAGGGTAGTAACGGCCAGGGACTTAGAATCATGATTGAAGAGTATCTCGCCCCCGAGGTATCCACCGACCGTCACATCTCCATATTCTCCTCCGAGAAGAACACTGTATTGAGCATCGTACCGCATGGTATCAAGCTTCGATTTGTTGAAAAGATAATAGGTATCGAGCGTGGTAACATTCTCCGAAATCCCCGTTATAGTGAGTGTCTTGTTGGATTTATCCGTAACGGTAAAGCTGTTCGATTCAAGTCCCGGACTCACGGTTCCTATAATATACGCCTTCCCCGGAAGAGCGGTAGCTCCTATGTCGAAATCGAGGGTACCGTCGGAGAATGTATGTTGCGCTGTCGATATGCTCGCGTATTTTTGGGATTCTTCCGGGATACGAAGAGTCAGATTGTACCCCGTTGCGGTATAGGCGATATTTCCATACCGGTCGTAGAGTGTGGCTCGAGTATTGTTCAAATTAGACTCTCTTGCTTCCATGCGATCGTCTTTTTTCACAAAAGCGAAGCTCATAGGAACATCCGGAAGAATGGTAACCACATTTCCTTCTACGACGCTGACTCCAGGAATCTGCGATAGGATGCGGAGATTTTTTTCTGCAACATATCCGGGAATAAGGAAGACATCCGTTTCGGAAATCCCCTGGGCAATGCGTACGAATGGGGTATTCAGTGTTCCGGAAAGCTTTGGAAAATCCAGGGATAGTATTCCATTGTACCCGTTCAATACCTGATTGTTTTTATCCAACACTCTGATATGTACGGCATGTTTTTCTTTTCCAGCAACTATATGTTCCCTGTCTGCCACTTCTATGGAAACTTTCGCGAAGTCTATGGAGCGAAGGAGTACCGAATCAGAAGAGATATTGGCTCTATCGAGACGGAACGAGAGATCCATAGCATCGCTCGTTTGAACATTGGTTACATCAAAACTCGCATATCACTCTATGACATTCTTGGACAGAGTGCTTCCAAGTTTTTTTCCGTCCGAATCCACAAATTCCGCTCCTCATGATATGGATCCGGTGAGTTTGTATACTTCTCCCTGTGCAAGATTTCCGAAAGCATCGAGAACACGCACCAGAACGGTTGTTTTTTGTCCGACGACAAAAGTGTTGGAAGAAGGGGTCACTTCTATCTTTGTCGGCAGAGCTGGAAGTACTGTGACGGTCGTAAATCCTTTAATCCCCTTCTGGTCGATGAATTCGAAACGATATACTCCCGACTTCTCCAAAAGCGATGCGTCACGGAAGAGATAGGTATTCCCGGAAACATTGATAGGCCCGCGCACGAGAGTGTTGTCGATATCGTCATAGACGCTCAGTGTATAGGGAAGATTTTCGGAGAGTACTATCCCGTCTCTATTTATCTTTTTAAGATTAAAGAGAACACCATTGGAGTTTCCTGCTTCGATAACGGAACTAAAAGCAAACGGAAGTTCCTGATTCTTTGTCTTGCTCTGAACAGAGATGCGCTCGGAACGCACGGAGATAGTTACTGGAGCCGATCTCTTATCGACGATAATCTTTCCGTAACGATCTTTCGTGAGGATACGTACATCGAATACCCCATCAACATCGTCGTATTTTGTAGAGAAATTATAGCTCGCAAGACCGTTTTGCGCCCGAATTTCCATCGGTCTGAAATTAATATACGGAGTGATATTGCCAATGTCCGCGATCGATCCGGTCCCATTTCGGTCGTATACTACTCTGGAAACAGGATTTTGTCCCGAGGACAATACAGTGAGCTTCTTTATATCAAATGACACCACATTAAAACTGTCGATGTTGATAATCTTCCCGTCTTTCCTCAGCTCCGCTTCGAGGGGCACGCTTTCTCCGTATCCGAAAACTTTCTCTGTGTTTCGGAGCCTCAGCTCTCCGGAGAGAGTCCCGATAAGTTCATATCCGTCAAGTACTCCGTTTCCATTCGCATCCAGAGCATTTGCAGGAGTCGCAAAAGTAGAGGAAATACTTTGTGAATTCCCTGTTTTATTATTGGATCCCCCGCAACTTCCCGCACTGATGGTCGGGGGGAGAATGGTTCCAAGCCAACAAAATATCGCCGGCAACCATTCCCAAAGAGGAACTCCTTCCGGTGGCCCGCATGCAAATTGCGGAGTATTGCCAACATTGACGATATTCGTTCCATCGATAAGTCCATGGTAATTATTGACCTGATCCAGAATATTGGATACCTCTGCCGAGGGAGGAGACTTAGCATCCGGATCGACTTTAAGATACATATTCTTCGCGTCCCCGGGTGCTCCGAGATAGGCAATCTCATAATCATTTTTTGTATCGTTGGCACTGATTTTCCGCTCCCCGTCGATATTGAGGCTGCGCTCTAAAGTATTCGAATACTTGAGGGTGGCATTTTTCATGTTATTCCAAATCACCGATTCTATAATCGCATTCAGCGCTTTTTCATCGGCAGAGAGAATCCGATAGAGATCGATGGTACCCCCGAGAGATTGAATCTCTGCGGTTTTTGCATCCAAAATACTCTTAATCTTATTGGTTGCTCCCGAATAGCTCAGTTCGGTTGCATCAAGCGTTATGCGGAAAAAATTCGGATAGACTATTTTTTTGTAGGCGGAGTTTTTGTCGAGATAATCCACATATCTCTCCCGATCGGATGCGAGGGAGGGTGTTACCATTTCTCAGAGCTCTATACCATACTCCTCATCGGTAGGAGACTTGTGCTCCATAATGCTCGAACCCGTGAGCGTTTTGAAACTATATACTTTTATTTTGTTGATAAATTCACAAGTATCATCGGTAACTTCCCGCACTGTCGCACCGTCAAGTTCGAGTTTTGAAGTGGTACAGCTTTCCGAAGGAAGATTATTGAGGTACGTCGAATAATCGGAAATGGGCGTGGCGAGAATCTCGTGTTCGGTGATACAACTGAAACGCTCTCCCTGTGTTTCCTGTGGCCAACCCGTCTGAGTCCCGTCTTCATCGTTCCCGATAATATACGGTTGAAGAAGCATATTGCTCTCCAGACAGTCGAGAGGAGTCGCTATATGAAGGACGGAACCGGAACCGAGTTCTCGGGAACCTGCTATATCATAAATCGGTTTTACAAAGTCTTTGTATGCATGAGATTTTAGGACAATTTCGCCACTCTGTGCCTTATTTACATCAAAATTCAATGGGGAATTTCCTCACCAATAGGAGCGAGTTTCGGCGGTGGAGGTGCGAAAACATGCGGCATTTGGAAGATCTGCTTGCAAGAAGTTCGCATCGAGTTCCGCATTTTTTATGTTATATCCTCGGTTCGACTCAACCGCAAGAGTACTCCCCCGAACGATGGTACATTGTTTCATATCGGTAATCAAACTGGCATCCTGCCCAAAAAAGTAATTTTTGTACACCTTCATGGTGGATTTCGTCCGAAAACTCGGGGCAGACAATGTTCCCCCGGTTGTTCCCGCGGAAGATATGGGAGTACGGGTGCGGGTGGTGGTTTTATAAGATGTGGCGATCTTTACTCTCTCTGCGAGTGAGTTTTTGAGAAGAGCGTCTATCACTCATTCGAGGGCGGTATTCCCGTCTTTCAGAGTAGTTCTCATAAAAAGGTCTTTCTTTGCAATCACCACCGGAGCGCTATCCGCGCGCACATTGTTCGCATCGCCGTATCGACCGGCATTGTATATATACCGGAGAACATCCCCCATATACTTCGCATTAAAAATCTCGAAAAACTGTTTCGCTGATTTTTCTACGATATCCTTGGTCGTGATGTCCGGAGCCTTGGAGATATCGAGAAGGGAACCAGAATACGCCTCAAGAATGGACTTGATAGCAGGATCCGTTACCGATGCACTGTTCAAACTATAAAAACCCTGCGAGGCATTATAGAGCTTCTTGGCAAGGTATTTATTGAAACGATTGTAGGCGATATCTTCTATGTTCTCCAGATAGAGATTGTAGGACTTCCACATCTCGGGACTACTCGTTTCCTGATCATGAAAAGCATCCATATAAAACACTCGCGGTTCGGTCGGAGTGTTTTCAGGGGAGAAAAGCCCCTGTTTATTGTAAAAATCGTGCGTCTTATTGAAGAAAGCGACGAGCTCGGTATTGTTTTTGGTTATGTCGCCCGTATTGGGTCGGATTACCGAGTGCCATATCTCCGGCTTCTCATCAGTTAGGATTTTGTCCGTATATTCATAGCTGTTTTTGATTTGGTCATACACGAAACTCTTATTATCGAAATCCACATACGGATATACGCTCATAAACGCCTTTTCATCCTTGTGAACTACCGGGAGTGGCACTTCCCCGATGAGGACGGTTCCGACCAATCGGGAAAGCCCTTCACCATCCCCCTCGTAAAAAAGCTTCTCATTGACAGATGCGATAGAAAAAGGATTGGCGGTTTTCTGAACCGGAAATATGACGACCCGGGTGTTCGGGAGATATGCCTGCACGTCTTGCGCATACTGCAAGATTCTGGATTTCACCGCACCGGCATATATGTCATCGTCCACGATAAAAGACACGATATCCGCATTCACCTTGGCTTCCGCTTGTGTAGTATTGAGCATCGGAACCTCGAAAGTCTGGAGGAAAAGGAGAGAGAAAATCAAAAAGGAGGAGAGCCATTTTTGGATTCGTGAATAGTTCATAGATTTAGGAGAGTTTTGATTCTAGAGTAATTCCTTTGCATAGTATCATATTTAAGGATTTTTGCAAAACATTTTGGGGAGAAAAAGAGAAGAGAAACACTATTGCGCATTTATAAAATTTGACTTTGTAAAAAATATTATTATACACACATACGTTAACTTTATTATCCCCCCGTTTTTTATGAACACACCTTCAAAAAATACCGAGATAGAAATGCGTCGCTCATCATTGCATATAATAGAATCCGGGAATCAAATAATCCGACAGCTTCAAGAAAGCTCCCGCGGATTTGAAACATTCTTCTCCCTCCTCAGCCATACGGTATGGCAATCCCCTTTGGAGCTTGCGGAAGCATGGATATATCTGGTTGCCAAAGAGGATTATATGATACTTCTTCAGCCCGATGAAGATCTGGAAATACAAAGGGCAAAATCACAGATACGAACAAATATAGTGAATTTTGTTTCCGAGAAAATACATATCTTTTATGAAAACCCGACCTTTCTTCAACAGCTCAAATCAAAATTTCTCGTGCTCCATACTCTAGTACAGAATCTACCTATCACCGATCAGGACAGAATCCTCGCGAAACATATCGGAATACCCTATAGAACTTGGCAGAATATGCTCGGGCTCTTTTCGCATTATCCGGAATTCTTGGAGGTACTGAAACTCGAGAATACCAATCTCTTTGAATGAATCGATGATTCTGGGGAAACGGGATACATCCTCGGCGTTCCGGAAGTAAATCAGAAACAGACCGATTCCATCTGATCCATCGTGGGAATACAGATAGAAGAACAACTAAGTGCGGAGGTAGATGTAACTAAGGATGGGAGACTAATGATCAGAACGAAAAAAACCCCGGCATTTTTCATCACTGAAACGGTACTGAGACGATACGAAAAAGTAATCGGCATGGAGCAGGAGCGCTCCGAAATAAGAACCGCCATGCGAGGCCGACTCGATGATATATCCGTATGGAAAAGACGATTCTGAGGAGGCGGAAGTTCTCGACGGGAACCCGCACCAAAACTCGTACCGGAAGGACGGCTTTAGATACCCGAAGAATTGCAAACAATCCCCCGAAATTTCGGGGGATTGTTTTTGCTCGTCATTCCCGCGAAGGCTCCCGAAGGCAGTACTATAGAGTGCGGGGATCTACCGATTGTTATTCCTTAAGATAAATAGCTTTGTAGTCTATTTCTTTATCCTGCAAGCACTCGTTTCTTATAGCCTTCATAAGAATATTCTCATCATGAATAAATGAGGATTGAAATTTTTCCCTATCAACATTCAACTTTATATAAGAATCAATGTAATTATTAAGTGCAATCTTAACCTTGCTAGAAGCATATATCCACGAACTGAACAAGGCCTTCTCAAAATCAGGCAAATATTGCATCTTCTCCTTTCAATCTTTTGTTATTACTCTTAATCAGAGTATTAATTCATGATAGAACTGCATTTTTAAATCATGCCTTTTCCTTTCAATTTCCAAATAATGAGTTACAAAGTAACCAACTATTGCAAATATCACAGTCGTAGTTCATGCAATAATATCCTTATTAATTCAAAAATAAACCTGTAGTCAGATTGAAGTTATTAATATTACCAAGGATATAAATCCTAATTTTGTGATTGTTTTCATATTTATAACTAGTTAAAAACAAGGTCCCCACTCTCTCAAGTGGGGACCTTTAAAATACTATTTCTCTTCCACCTCAGCATCCACACTTCCATCGTCTTTCTTCTCGTTGTTGTCTTTTACATTCACTCACTCCTCTGACTCGGGAGTTCCTCCTTTGGAGTAGATTTCCTGTCCGATTTTCATCATGACTTCATTGAGTGGATTCATCGCGGCGTCAATGGCTTCCTTGGAAGCATCGGCGTCGGCGAGAACCTTCCGGAGCTCTTCGATCTTGGTCGTAGCCTCCGTTCCGAGAGCTGCGTCGAATTTCCCTTCGTTGTCTTTGAGGGTCTTTTCGGCTTGGTACACCGCACTATCGGCATGGTTGCGGGCTTCGATGGATTCCTTTTTCTTCTGGTCGGCTTCTCGGTTCGCTTCCGCCTCTTTTACGAGTCGGTCAACTTCCTTGTCGTCCATACCGGTCGAACCTTGGATGGTAATCTTCTGTTCTTTTCCGGTTCCCTTATCTTTGGCGGTTACATGGAGCACTCCGGAAGCGTCGATATCGAAAGTCACCTCGACCTGCGGAACTCCGCGCGGAGCTCCGGCAATACCGGAGAGGACGAATCGTCCGAGATCTTTATTGTCCGTCGCCATCTCGCGCTCCCCTTGGAGAACGTGGATTTCCACGGAATCCTGATTGTCCATCGCCGTTGAGTACACTTGAGATTTGCTCGTTGGAATCGTGGTATTGCGTTCAATCATCCGAGTCATAACTCCTCCGAGCGTCTCGATACCAAGAGAGAGTGGAGTAACATCAAGAAGGAGGACGTCTTTTACGTCTCCTTGAATGATTCCCGCCTGGATTGCTGCTCCGAGAGCCACGGCTTCATCCGGGTTTACGGATGCGTTCGGCTTTTTGGAGAAGAATGCTTCCACTTTGGAAAGCACCAATGGTACCCGAGTCGAACCTCCGACGAGAATGACTTCGTCAATTTGAC
>DNKW01000009.1 GCA_003488655.1 Candidatus Altimarinota bacterium
AATATCTTCCGATTCACCCAAGCCGGTTCCGAAATATCCGCGCTCCTCGGACGTATCCCTTCTGCGGTAGGGTACCAACCGACTCTTGCGACCGATATGGGAGCACTTCAGGAACGAATCGCCTCCACCAAAAATGGTTCCATTACTTCCGTACAGGCAGTATATGTACCAGCCGATGATCTGACCGATCCGGCTCCGGCAAACACCTTTGCTCATCTCGATTCCACGGTGGTACTCAATCGGAGCATCGCCGAACTCGGAATCTACCCTGCGGTGGATCCCCTCGACTCCACTTCGACGGTTCTCACCCCGAAAGTTGTGGGTGAAGAACATTATACCGTTGCCCGAAACGTTCAAAAAATCCTTCAACGTTACAAAGAGCTTCAGGATATCATCGCCATCCTTGGTATGGATGAGCTCTCCGAGGAAGACAAGCTCGCCGTAAGTCGGGCCCGAAAGATCCAACGTTTCTTCTCCCAGCCGTTCTTCGTTGCCGAACAATTCACCGGAACTCCGGGAGTCTACGCGAAGCTTTCGGACACGGTTCGTGGGTTCAAGATGATCATCGATGGAGAACTCGACTCCATCGGAGAAAAGCACTTCATGTATAAGGGCTCCATCGAGGAGGTAATCGCCAGCTACAAGAAAGAAAAAGGAGAATAATTCCGTAGTCATCTAAAATAATCAAATCAAATATGCACCTCACTCTCGTTTCCATTTCCCGAAAAGTTCTTGATCTCCCAAGTATCGAATGGGTGACCATCCCGACGCGCGACGGGGAGATTACGGTTCTCCCGAATCACGAACCGCTCATCACGGCGCTTACTCCGGGGATTCTTATAGTACGAACGGACGGAAAAGAAAGTTCCTATGCCATCGGGGGAGGAGTGGCGGAGATAACTGCCAATTCCGTAACCATCACCGCCGATATGGTGGAGGACGGGGAGAATCTCGATATTGAAGCCATCCGTGCGAAAAAAGAGGAGGCACGTACGCTTCTGGGGGAATACAAGTCCAAAGGCGATGTCACGGATATGGAAACCTATATCGAACTCGAACAGCAATTTCTGAAAGAAAGCGCCAAGGAACAGCTCGCAACGAGAAACTAAAACTTTCTCACATTTTCCCCTTGACTTTCCAGAAAAAAAGAGATAATATCAACTATCAAACAAATACCTGTAACTAAAAACAAATATTCCATTGATGACTGGTAAATGAGTCATATATACCTTGAAGGTCGTGTGTTTAAGAACATACAAATAGGATTTTTATTTATTTTTCTTTTTTTTCTTTATGAATATGTCTTTTAAGAAGATTATAGCCGGAGTAACTGTTGTTGCTGTTGTTGCTATGAATATGGCGGTTGTAAATGCTGCCGTTATCGGTACTGGATCCGTAACGGGAAGTGGTGCTTTTGATAGCTCTATTAACTGGGATGATGCTTTTCCTGGTACTGCTTCTGGTAGTGTCACTGGAATCATCGTTACTGCTTCTGTTGCTCCAACTCTTACAATGGAGATTAGTACTGGTAGTCTTGCTCTTGGAGTGCTTTCTGCTACTACTGCTACCGCTTCTCTCAGTATCGAAGTTGGAACGAATGCTAATAATGGGGTAGTGGTTACTGCTCAGTCTGCAAATGGTGGTCTTACAAGTACTACAGCGTCCGGTATTATCAATAACGATGCTGGTACTATCACTGATGGTGTTGTAGAGAGTTACAAGTTCCTTTCTGCTACTGGAGCAGTAAGTGATTCAACTGTTGCAGGTTATACTATTACTGGACTTCAGAACACAGAAGTTAATACTACTGCTGCTCATGTTATCTATACTACCAACAAACCAGAAGATTTTACTGGGGTAAATGATATTGCATTCGATGTAACATCTTCTATCGATCTTATGACTCCTGCTGCTGCTAATTATACTGATACTCTTACTTTTACCGTTACTGGTAACTTCTAGTTCTCGCCTGCAGAATTGGACAAGAATCATAAAATCCCCTTCATCCGAAGGGGATTTTTATTTTGTATATCGTTCGTCATCCTCGCGAATACGGGGATCCAATCAATCATTCCAATTTTATCGGCTGGGTTCCCGTTTTCACAGGAATGACAGGAGGTGGGGATTTTATTTTGCATTTTTCGGTCTCTTCCCTATACTACCCGTCTATATATATTTTCACTCCGATACTTCATGGACATCGAACAATTCCTCACGAACCTTCGCGAGCATGGACTCGCCAATACCATCCCGAATATCTCCGATGCAAACGCTCAGTTCCTGAAAGATATGATCCATATCGGCGGGGTTCGAAACCTTCTCGAGATAGGAACAGCGAACGGGTACTCCACCATCCATCTCTGTATGGCGCTCCGGGAAAATGGAGGACATCTCACTTCGATCGATTATTCTCTCCCCTCCTACAACGAAGCGGTGGAGAATATCAAGGAAACTGGAATGAATGATATCGCCACGCTTATCTTCGGGAATGCTCTCGTGGAACTCCCGAAGCTTCCGGTAGCATCGTTCGATATGATTTTCATCGATGGACAGAAGAAACGAACTCTTGATTTCTTCCAGCTCTCCTATCCGCTCTTGAAAGACGGAGGGTTTTTCATCATCGACGACGTCATCAAGTTCTCTGAAAAGATGTCGAGTTTCTATGAGCTTCTCGAACAAGAAAAAATCGCCCATTCCATCCTCAAAATCGACGCAGACGATGGGGTTATGTTGATCGTGAAACGATAATTTCCAAGAAATCGCGGTCTCCCTGGAACTTTTTCACATCCACTTTGATTTTATGAACGGAAATGAGTACGAAATCTCCCGTGGTGTCGAGTTCTAGGAATTTGCGCACCATCGGTACCTCCGTAGAAGGATCGAGCTCGAAAACATAGCTGGAACCGATTTTTTTGAGAGAGACGACTCCGAACTTCCGGAAAACAATTCGGGCACGAAGAAGCAGGAAGAGGTTTTCGAAAGTTTCCGGAAGCGTTTCGTTTGCTTCCTTGAAAGTCTGGTGCGTATATTCGAGATCTTCGAGCGTATCAACCGCTTCGATGTTTCGGAAAAACCGGATCTTGTCGAGTTCCGAATCGAAAAAATCATTGTCTATAAAGTAGGAGATGTCGAGTTCTATCTTGCAATCATTCTTTTCCGGTTTTTTCCCGCTTCGGAGCTCCTCGATCTTCTCCTCAAGCAGAGTGAAATAAAGAGAAAGCCCCGTATCGTGAGTTTTTCCGGACTGCTTGATCCCGAGCACGTCGCCCGCACCGCGGATCTCAAGGTCGCGAAGCGCAATCTCGAACCCTGCTCCGAGCTCGGAGTTATTGACGATGGTCAGAAGTCGCTTTTTTCCGTCCGAATCAAGTTTCTCGCTGTGGTAAAGGAGATAGCAGGTGGCGTCCCGATCTTTTCGTCCCACCCGTCCGCGAAGTTGGTGGAGTTGTGCCAAGCCGAACTTTTCCGCGTCGTCGATGAAAATGGTATTCGCATTGAGGAAATTGACCCCGTTTTCTATGACAGTAGTGGACAAGAGAATGTCATATTTCCCATTCTTGAAGTCGATGATGATATCCTCAAGCTGCATCCCATCAAGCCTCCCATGGGCAACGGCGATTCTGACATGTTTGCCAAGGATTCCTGAGAGCTGCTTCCTCACCGATTCGATCGAGGCAACCCTATTGTGGAGGAATATCACCTGTCCGCCACGAGCGAGCTCCTTTTCCACCGCTTCTTTTATCACCGTCTCGTTCCATTTCAACACGATCGTCGTCACCGCTTTTTTCAGGGGTGGCGGGGTCGCGAGCACGGAAATCTTCTTGACTCCGGAGAGCGCGAGGTTCAGGCTTCGGGGAATCGGGGTAGCAGAAAGGGAAAGGATGTCGATATTGGATTTCAGAGTATTAATCTTCTCTTTATCGAGTACTCCGAACTTGTGTTCCTCGTCAATGACGAGGAGTCCAAGGTTCTTGAAAACGACCCCCTCCGAAAGGATTCGGTGTGTCGCCACGACACAATCGACAGTTCCTTCGGCGAGATGCGAAAGAATTTCTCTCGCCTCTTTTTGGGTGCTGAACCGGGTCAGTACGGCGAGACGAACTCAGAAATGCACCAAGCGTTTTTGGAGTGATTCCATATGTTCGTATGCGAGAACGACGAGCGGAGAGATAAGAATGGACTGTTTTCCGTTCAAAAATGCACGATATATGGCGTTCATCGCCACTTCGGTTTTTCCGAATCCGACATCTCCCGAAAGGAGACGATCCATGGGATTACTGGACTCCATATCCGCGAGGATTTCGGAAATCGCTGAGGACTGGTCAATCGTGTGTTCGTAGGGGAAATCTTCCTGGAAAAGCCTTTCTTGTTCTCTAAATCGGGCAAACGAGAACCCCTCGGAGATACGTCGTTTGGCATAGGTTTCCAGAAGTTCGCGGGCGATTTTCTCAACATCCACATTCGTTTTCTCGAGAGTCTTTTTCCATTCATTCGAGGATAATCTCGTCAGAACTGGCTCTTCATTTCCGATATATTTACTCACCCGATGAATCTCCGTCAACGGAACGAATAACTTGTCGTCCGATCGGTACTCGATGAGCATATACTCCCGTTTATTTCCTCCGAGATCCTTTTCGACAATCTCGCGGAAAATCCCTACTCCATGATCCCGGTGCACCACATAGTCCTGTGGTCTTATCTCCAGAAGTAAATCAAGGTTTTTTACGATGCTCTTTTTCGTCCGGTTCCGGATAAAGATATCCCCGAGGATGTCGTCTGCGACAAAATATATGTCTCCTATGGCGAAGCTCTCCAGTCCGGCGATATTCACTTCCTCGACTCCCCATGGTGCCAGATTATTGTACTCGAGAAAATTCCGGAGCGCCTTCGTGTGTTTGGTGTAGAAATGGACACTTTTGCCAAAGTTTTTGACAAGAAACTCCAGTTCCTGAAGAGACGATATTTTTATCTCCTTAATGCCGATATCTGTGGATTCACCGGGCGTGCTTCCAGCAAAAATAATGACTTTTTGACACATTTTCGCCACTTCCTGGAGCGATTCCCAAAAGTCGAGATTTATGAAAAAAATAGGGGTTTTTTCCAAAGAAGAAAAAAGTTCGGTATTTTTGAAAATCTCCCGAGTTTCGACTTCTTCGAGGGTCCTTTTGTCCAATATAGACGGTATCTGTATACTATCTTTTTTATGAAGAAATTGTCCGTGCGTATCGAAAATGAGAATCTCATCGAGAGTGGTATCGAAGAAGCTGAGTGCCACGACTTTTTCCTCAAACGGGAGCCGGATAGAGAGAGTATCTCCGTCTTTCTTGTAGCTTCCCGGTTTGGAGAGATGCACCGAATGAACATATCCTGAATCGACAAGATCCGTGATGCATTTTTCCGGTGGAATTTCCATATTTCTTTCAAACACAAACGTATTTTTTTGCACATGATATTTCCAGTTGACGGCTATCTCGAAAAGTTCCTTGGTCGTTATAAACCAGCCATTCTCCCGACCGAAAAAATCGATCGCGTGAGCGAGGTCGAAAACAGGCGAGACGTTTTCTCTGGTCACAAAAGAGAAGATTTTTACGAATGCCTCCGCTTCTTTTTTCGTATCGAACACGAGGAGGTTTTTCCCATTCTTGAAGTTCTCCTCCAGCAAAAAAGCTCGGGAAAAAGAATTTCCCGAGGCGGTGTACGTGGTATGTGAGGTGAGTGGAAAAAGCATTAAAAGAGCTTTCTATGAAATTATATATTCAAAATTATTTTTGCCTATAAGCTCAAATAAGAAAAGGTTGAGTTTCCATTACTATTCGAAAAGCCTCCTCGGAAACTCGACGAGCCAC
Source organism: Candidatus Altimarinota bacterium (assembly GCA_003488655.1). Taxonomy (GTDB): domain Bacteria; phylum Patescibacteriota; class Gracilibacteria; order BD1-5; family UBA2023; genus UBA1545. Next base: position 5,847 of record DNKW01000009.1, read on the forward strand.
TTCAGGATTGAAGGAAGTAAGACTTACCCCTTCGATTATCTTCCCTTCTGTCGAAATAATATCTCCTGCCTGTCCGTGTGTATTGAGTCTCGTATCAAAACTACCAAACACCGACATTGCACCTGATCTTAATTCATTTGTTGGTAATTCCATAGTAATTGAGAATTATAAATACTTTTTGAGCGTGTTGGCAAGATCCTCCACACCCTTCACTCCAACGAGCTGTTCCACTGGTTTTCCATCCTTGAAAACAATCATGGTTGGAATACTCATGATGCGAAATTTCTGAGGAGTCTCTGGATTTTCATCCACATTCATCTTCATAATCTTTGCCGATTCTCCCATCGCGGTCGCGAGCTCCCCGAGTCGCGGTATCATAACCTGACAAGGTCCGCACCATTCTGCCCAAAAATCCACGAGAACCACTCCTGTCGCAGTATCTTGCTCAAAACTTGCATCACTACTGATAAAAACATTTGTTGCCATATTTAATATATTTAAGAAAATAGTGTTGTAATTGTACGGAAATTCGAAAAAAATCAACAACAAAACTTGGTATTTATGAAAAAATCAATACTATCAAGGGGATTTATCCGATTACAAAAAGAATCAATGATTATTGACGGGCGCGCCATCGCAGATGCCATCCTCACCAACCTCCATAATGAGGTAGAAAAACTTTCTATAAAGCCAAAACTTGCAGTAATACTTATGTGAGAAAGTCCTGCGAGCCTCTCCTATATCAAACAAAAGGAACGTTCTGCGAAAGTTGCCGATATTGATTTTGAACTTCGCCAAATCTCTATCAACGCAACAGAATGAGAAATTCTCCATATCATTCACGAACTCAACAAAGATTCCGAGATTCATGGAATCATCGTGCAACTTCCTCTTCCGAAGCACATTGATGTAAATACTATTATCGAGGCGATAGACCCACGGAAAGATGTCGATGGTTTTACGAGTCAAAATATCGGGAAGCTTTTTCTCGGAATCGCGGATCTTGTTTCCTGTACTCCAAAAGGAATTATGCGACTTTTGGAAACGAAAGATATAAAGGTTCGCGGGGAAAATATCGTCGTGATTGGAAAGAGCAATATCGTCGGGAAGCCTCTTTCTCTCCTCCTGATGAATGCCGGGGGAACTGTAACGGTTTGCAGCAAAGATACGAGAAATCTGAGCGAGTTCACCAAAAATGCCGATATCATCGTCATCGCAGCGGGAAGTCCCAATCTTCTGAAAAAAAACATGGTTCGTTCCGGTGCCACTATCATCGATGTAGGATTCACGCTCGTAGACGGAAAGATCCGCGGGGATGCTGATTTCGATGCGCTCGAGCCCACCTGTCTCATGACTCCCGTTCCAGGTGGCGTCGGGCCCATGACGGTGGCGATGCTGATGGAAAATACGTATTTGGCAATGAAGAATCAGGTCATCCACTAAAACACAGGTGATTTATGCTTCATAATTATATTTTTTGAGCGCCACCGAGGACTGTTTGAGCCATCCATTAATTGGCGAGTTCCGCAGGAAGCGAGAAAAGATATATTTTGAAGCATACAAAGAGAGTCTTCTTTATTAAATTTTTATGCTTCTCATGAACAAAATAACTCTCCTGCTCGTCACGCTTTTCTGTATAACTTCCAGTTTTTTTGTCGGGTACTACTTCTGAAAAAGCCTCTCATCACAGGAAATCAAGAACATAGAACAAGCTCTACAAGTCTCGCTCCATCTCCACGGAAATACGCTCGATGTCGAGAAATCCCGCTCGGACATTCGCGTGATTATCGATGGGAAAGAACTTTTGGGAACTGGTAGTATCGAGCTCAAAAAATAAGAGATTTTCACTTGTAAAAAGCCTTTCTTTCCCTATACTTCAAAACATATTATTTATTATTCCTCTTCCATGTCCTCTCTACTCGCACAACAAGATCCTGAAATATTCGCATCCATAGAGGCAGAAACCTCCCGACAAGAATACGAGCTCGAGCTCATCGCTTCCGAAAACTACGCCTCGAAAGCGGTTATGGAAGCAGCCGGAAGTGTCCTTATGAACAAGTATTCCGAAGGATATCCCGGAAAACGCTATTATGCGGGGCAGACGAACATCGATGTGGTCGAGAACCTCGCCATCGCTCGGGCAAAAAAACTCTTCGATGCCGAGTACGTGAATGTTCAACCGCTTTCGGGCTCTCCTGCGAATCTCGCCGTCTATCTCGGACTCTTGCAGCCGGGCGATACCGTTCTCGGAATGAGTCTCGATCAAGGGGGACACCTGTCTCACGGACATCCTCTCAATTTCTCCGGACTTCTCTATAAGATCGTCTCCTATGGGGTAGACAAGACGACGGAAACCATCGACATGGACGAAGTCGAAAGAATCGCCACTGAATCGAAACCACGCATGATCATCGCCGGATTCTCCGCATATTCAAGGGATCTCGACTGGAAACGATTTCGAGACATTGCTGACAAAGTCGGTGCGTACCTGATGGCGGACATCTCCCATATCGCAGGTCTCATTGCCGGGAAAGTTCTCACGAATCCTGTTCCGTACTGTGACGTCGTAACCACTACGACACACAAGACACTTCGTTGACCACGAGGGGCGATCATCATGTCGAAGGAAAATCTCGGTCCGGCTCTTGCTCGTGCAGTATTCCCGGGAGTGCAATGAGGTCCTCATGAGAACTTGATCGCTGCAAAGGCTGTTGCCTTCAGAGAAGCCCTTCTTCCGTCTTTCGAAGTCTATGCGAAACAAGTGGTACAAAATGCCCAGATATTGGCTACCAACCTCTCTTTGCACGGACTCCGCGTTGTTTCCGGTGGAACCGACAACCATTTGATGCTCCTCGATGTCTTCGGAAGCTTCGGGATCACCGGAAAGGAAGCGGAAAAGGCTCTCGAGGAAGTCGGGATCAGTACGAATAAGAATATGATCCCATTTGATCCACGTAAACCCATGGATCCATCCGGAATCCGTATCGGAACGCCTGCCATCACCACCCGGGGAATGGGTGCGAGCGAGATGGACATCCTCGGGGAAATCATTGTCCGAACACTGAAAAATAGAGAAGATACGAGTGAACTCGGAAAAATAAAACAGGAAGTGAAAGAGCTTTGTGTAAAATTTCCTTTGTATACAAAATAATAATAAATTATGGGCATTCAAATTGAATTCAATCCCGATCTTGCACTCAGAAATATTTCTGAGTTTGAGAACGGCAATCGAAAAATAGAGGAATGTATTCCTGAGAATCTTGAGACAGGGAAAATATATCCTTTCTTGAAGCGAGATCAGCGAAATTATTGGCTCCTTGGGGAGATACCGCTCATCGAGACCCAAGGAAGTGGAATCCTCTCCCGTCCGAAGGCCAGCATCCTCATATTGGAAGCCACACACTTCATCCAGGATGGAAGCATGTACACGAAAGGATTCTACAAAGTTTCCGAAATATTCGGAGACCAGGCTGTGCACTTTGAATGCTTCGACCTCGTTGGGACAAGGAAATAAAGACTTTTAAGCACTAACAACCAATAACTATTCACTAACAACTACACTATGTGACTCGATGGTCTCGACAATCTCGAAGGCGATGAAGGCGGAGCGGAGGGCGGTTCGGAACAGCAATCCGAAGCAGCCCGAGCCAAAGCCGTGAAATCCCTTGCGGGGATTAAGCGGATACAAAAAGACGAAGGGAAGGCGAAACGCGACAACGACCACCTTCATGAGTGTTTGCGGGAGATTATCGTATCAGAAAAGTACGATGTCCTCATCCCCTATATCTTCCCTCTTTTTGAAGCGGGGGTTCCGTCCCACATAATCATCGGGGCTTTTTCGCTCGTGCACCAGCGAGCCTCGGATATCATCCGAGACCACTATATCTCAGACACCAACAGTCTCGCTCTCGCCAATCCAACACCCGCAGACAAGAAGTATCCGCACAGAACCTTTGCACTCACACCATTCGCGAGTCCAGTGGAGTTCGACGACCAGACTATCGACCCTGCTATCAGGAAGCGTATCAATGAATGGGTGGAGGATATATTCACCGTCGTAAGTCACGATCCATCGGTCGTTATGACCGAGCGTTTTCTCCATATCCTCGAGGGGAAAGAGAAGCACAACGTCGTGAAACTCCTCGGGGGAGTCCTCATCTTCTTCCTCCTCCGGGTCAATGTCCACATAACCGCCGAAAAAGCCTCGCTCTATACGGAGTTTATTTTGAAGGAGGTGGAGAAGAAATTAAAGGAGTTGAAGTTAGAAGCAAT
>DNKW01000073.1 GCA_003488655.1 Candidatus Altimarinota bacterium
AAGAACCATGAGCGCGAGAGCGAAATCCGGGCCATGCTCGGAGGTCTCCTCATCTCGGGAGATAAAGTCGAGCAACGCATCAAGACTCTCTCCGGAGGAGAACGAGCCAAAGTCGCCCTCACCAAAATGCTCCTCACTAAACCTCACGTCATCATCATGGATGAGCCCACCAACCACTTGGACCTCCACTCCAAGAATGTCATCAAAAATATGCTCGAGCACTTCAATGGGACGAGCCTCATTGTCTCCCATGACCGAGATCTTCTGGAACACATCTCCAACAAAGTATGGCTCATCCAGGAATGAGTGCTTAGAACCTTCGACGAGCCCGAGAAAGGATTCGCGGAAGTGTTTTAGAAAAGAAAATCCCCCCGATTCATTTCTGATCGAGGGGATTTTTGAAACATTCTTTTACACTCCGATAAACGCTTTCGTATTTTTTCGCATCTTATTTCCTGCTACGAGGATGAGTATTCGAGATATCCACATCGCCGTGAAGAGCGAAAGGAGGATACCGAGCCCGAGCATAAGTCCGAATCCTTTGATCAAACTGATACCGAAGATATAGAGAACCACCGCACTCGTGAACGAAGTGATGTGAGAATCCCAGATAGCAGACCAGGATTTCCCGAATCCGACGATAATGGCTTTTTCCACTTCCACCCCTTTACGAAGCTCTTCTTTCGTTCGTTCAAATATGAGGATATTCGCATCGATTGCAAGCCCTATCGAGAGGATGATACCCGCAATAGAAGCGAGAGTAAGAACGATTCCGAATGATTTCACGATAGCGAGGAGGAGGAGTCCGTAGATGATGAGCGCGATTCCCGCCATCAGTCCGGAAACACGGTATATGAGAATCAAGAAACCGATAATAAGAAGAAGTCCGATGAGACCGGCATTGATGATAACCCGAAGAGAATCCGCTCCGATTTTCGCATCGATCGTTCGTTCGCTCGTGAGATAGATGGGTGCCGGAACGATACCGGTATTGATATCGGTCGAGAGTTTTTTCGCACTTTCGGCAGTATAGTTTCCGGTAATTACGGCTCGTCCGTCAGGGATAACCGATTGTACCGTTGGAGCAGTCAAGAGTTCTCCACCGACAAATATGGCGATTTGTTGTCCCATAAGGCGTTTCGTAAGTTCTGCGAAGATCTTTCCACCATCGGCATTGAAGAGGAGATCCACCTGAGGAGCAAACCCCTGAGAGAAGCTTACAGAAGCTTTTGTGAGATATCGTTCATCGAGTACTCTTCCGTCTTCGGTTTTCGCAGCAGTCCATTCGCTTGGCTTCTGACTCACGAATACTCCTTCATAATCGTATATTTTTGCGGTGTATTTTTCTTTTTTCGTTACTTCGTCTGCTCCCGTCCCCGTCTTTATATCACGGTCTTTTTCTACAGATGTTATACTCTTAATTCGAACGATGCTATATCCTTTTTCTTCTTCTATCTGTTCCAATTTATTATCTTTTCCGAGGGTGTATCCCGCTCCTTTCTGAGTCTCCATAATTTTAGTAGACACATAGGGAGTTTGGATATCTTCCATTCCTGTGAAGCTAAATTCTGCAGGAATTTCGGAGGTCATACCACTTCCCGCTCGATATTCTATATTCTCGTACTGATCCTTGTATTTATTCGCAATCGTAGCAAATGGGTACTTCGCCTCTCCGATTTCTACAAGAAGCTTGGTCGCAATATCGGTACGCTCCTGTTTATCCGCATCCGTCACCGTCGTTTTCTGCTCTTTAAATTCCAGACGAACCACTTTTCCGATAGTTTCTTTTGCCTTCGTTATATATTCATCGTTTTTAGCCTTCTTTTCTTCGTCCGTCATGGACTCTCCATCGAAATTCTGCGTAGGAATCTGAACGATGATATGTTCCTCTCCTCCATAGCTTGCCGTCTGAATAGTCGGTTCAGCAGTCCCGAGAGAATTCACTCGTTTTTCCACGATAGATTTGAGTCCTTCTATGATATCCTTTGGTTGAAACTCCGACCCCTTTTTCTTCGCGTCCTCAAGATCTATCTTGTAATCAAGTTCGACTCCCCCATGAAGATCGAGACCAAGTTTATACTCAGTAACGGGAAATGGAGTGCTGATTCCGATGGTTTTCCATGGAAGGATATAGGCAGCTGAAAAAATAGCGAGAAGCACGATAATCGCGAGACGAAAACCAAGTCATTTCATAAGGAGAAAATAATGAGATAAATAAACTACGCGGGATTATATGGAAAAGCCTTTTGTTTGCAAGTTTTCTATGCAAAAAGAAAGCCCATGGAATGTTTTCCATGGGCGGGGTTGAGAAAGAAAATCAAGCGAAAGTATTCACCTGCGTGCCCACCGATCCTTCTTTGGCGAGAGTTGCTGGCGCATGTGCTGACACATTTGCCTGCACATTTTTTTCCTGAGCTTGTTCGGCTTGCCTTGCTTGTTGCATCGGCTTGGTTGCATCAACAGCCGCAGGAGGGGCTGCTGGAGTAGCGGAGGAAGCTTGCATATTTGACCTCTTTCTCAAAAATTAAATGAATCACAATCCCAAAACACAGGCTGTGCAAAGGAGGATTTCATTCGCCCTCATTATATGGAGAAAAAAGATATGTCAAGATATATTAAAAACAAAAAGTGGAAAACTTTTATGGCACCGGAAAAATACTTCCGCGGGAGTAGAGTGTCTTCTTGTCCGGAGAAGTAATGGACGGGAAAATAATATCGCAACTTCGTATTTGGGCGATAAATTCAGACGAATATTCACACGGACAACTTACGCACTGCACCGTTCATTCTATCATTCCCGAGACCTGTATCTTATCCGAAAGACAGAGATTATCCGCAATCGTTCCATTTGCGCTATATTCGCCCACAAAAGGACATCCTCTATTGGAAGCGGCACCAAAAACATCTGGGCAGACATCCAGTATATTTCCCGTGGCACTATAATCACGTATCCCATCATTATCTCTATCAAGATTTGGAGAAAGAATGACGGTGAGCTCTGCATATGCGGTATTACCCGATGTATCATGCACAGTAAGAGGTACTCCATATATCCCTTCCCTCGTAAATACGTGAAATGGATCTTTGTCAGTGGCAGTTCCCCCATCAGAAAAATCCCAATGATAACTATAGTTCCCATCTCATCCGACAGTATTCGAAAAAAACGGCATAGGAACATCAACGGTTCCATAAAGAGTGGTGGAGGCTGTTGTGAGTGGGTTGCGCACATTACCAATCTGAACAGAGAGTCCGGTGTTTTTTACAGAAACCTGTTGATATGCGGTAGAACTATGACCGACTGCATCAGTGATAATAAGCTTTACCAGCCATGAACCCGTCGATTCCAGATTAAAGTTATCGAGACAACTCCCGGTTGCAGTCTTCTGTTCTCAAGTGGTACTATTGATGAATATCCAATCATACCACAAAGGGGTTGTGAGACTCCCGGTTGCATATCATCCAAAATCATAAACGGTTTCGGCATCGCTTGGAAATATAGTAATATTCTCAGATTCGGAACAATTTTGTTTCTCTTTATCGAAAATCTTTATAACGGAAGCAAAATCCGCAGGGGCCTTGTTGTTCTTTACCTGACACATATTGATAGTGAAAATCTTCGAAGCCATTATGACGAATTCTTTTCGGGTGATATACTCGTTTGGAAAAATTTTTTTATTACCATCAATGGCTATAAGTCCAGATTCTACGGCTTTTTGCGCATATCCATACCAGTAACTATCCACGTCTATTAGAGCTATTTTCTTTTCATAGGGGCTATTATTATATGACTCATTCCAGAGTCCTGATTGACGTAAAAGTACCGCCACGGCTTCTATACGCGTGATATTGTTCGCTGGACAAAAAGGTACTTCCGAGAAGTTTTTCCCGTCTTGACACTGGGTATTCCCGGCACTGTCAAGCGTATATCCACGGACAATCTCTTTCTCCTTTGCATACGAGATACAATAAAAATACTGATTTTTTTTGAGAATATCGATGAACGGATTTGTACTATAACGAATCATATCCTCAATACTTGGAGAGAGACACTTCTGACAACTTACCCCTACGGCGATTCATACGAATTCATCCCGAGGAAGGAGTCCGTCCGGTCGAAACAATCAGTCGGAGGTACTGCCAATAACTCCCGCATCGTACATGTGTTTGAGCGGAGCATAATAGGAAGCTCCTATTGAGACATCCGTAAAAGGAAGATCGGATGTTGCCGCAAAGGAAAAGGATGGAGAGAGAATGAGGAGAGAAAAGAATAATTTTTTGAACATATTGAAGTGAATATAAAAAACTGGGATTTTTCGCATTATAGCATAAAACGCCCGAGAAACAAAAAAATAGAAAGACCTTTGTAATATTGCTTATTTTCCACAAAACTTGGAATCTCTTGAAAAATGATGAAATTCATATGAAAATCGAAGCCATAACTCCCCCTTGCGTGGTTACCGGAGCGAACCGTACGACTTGTACGGAGAGCGAGGAACGGAGGATTTGAATGTGAAGTTCGCATTTTGCAGAGATTCTTACAAATCCAACACTTTTACTTTCCATTTGCCCTTTGGAAGGCTGTTTCCGAGTATCCACTGATTTAATTGTCGAAGCATGGCATAATCGTATTTTTTTTCTTGACACCATGTCTTGATATCTCCTATCTCTGAAATCTCAATAATACGCGTTTTTGGCTCTACGAAAGCCTCTCAGAGTTCTTCTTTATCAAATATCCGGTACCTGTTTTCCATTAGGTACTTGATGGCAATGATTCGGAAAAGATACCGGGTAGTTTCTTCGTTCAAATAGAGATCATAATAGGAAGTGACCTTTTGATCGTCGAGGGCACGACGGAGTCCGTTCTCTCCCCGGTTATAGGCAGCGGCCACGAGCGTCCAATCATGAAAGTCTTCATAAAGCTTCTGAAAATAAACAATTGCCGCATCGGTTGCAAGCTCGAAATTATATCGTTCATCCACCAAGTCCGTCACCTGCAACGCATATTGTTTGGCGGTACCCGGAACAAACTGCCAAATTCCTCCCGCTCCTGCGCTACTGAGGGATTCATTCCGAAGACCGCTCTCAGCGATAGCAAGATACTTGAAATCATCCGGGATCCCCGCTTCCTTTAGCTTCTTTTCTATATAGGGAATATAGAGAGGTTCTCGTTTATGATAGAGAACAAACTGGTACATATTAAATCGGGTCACTGAAAGTTCCCGTTCGAATTTCTCGATATTATAATAGTATTTCCCTTCAAAAGGAACCTTTTCTCCGGCGAAATGTATTTTGGAATAATCGAGGATTTTTGAGAGATCCCCGGAGTGCTTTCCCCTTTCTCCCACCAAAAAGAACACTCCAATGCTTATAATCAGAAGAAGGGTGGAGATTATGAGAATAATGCGACTATTGTTCATCTTTTATGAAATACGATAAATAAAAGCAGGGAAGATTTAATTTAGTGTAATATGTACTTTCCTCTCATCTTCTTTTTCTGTTTTTAGAATCTCCATATCTATGGTCGGTTTATATCTAAGAGCAAGCAACTCCGGCCATTCGATGAGACAAATATTTTCCGGGTTATCGAGTATCTCCTCCCCTCCGATATTCACGAAATCATCATAGGATTGGAGGCGATAGAGATCAAAATGATAGATATTTTCCCCGTACTTATTATAGTATATATACGTTGGGCTTTTTACCGGTATTTGTATCCCCAGAAGACACGAAATGATGTGCCTGGAGATGGTTGTCTTCCCAGACCCGAGATCCCCTCGAAGAAATATCCTCTCTCCTTTCTTTGGCAAAAGGGGAAGTCATGAAAAATTTTCTTTTGTAAGAATATACATGGTTTTTTGTTGCATAATTTGCATTATATAAATTTATATGATAATATCAATCCGTTATATTTATTTTTTACACATTCTATCTATGAAAACAGCGACAAATATGGAAACAATAGAACAAAAGGATTTGGATAAAAAATCTCGTTTGGATGTTCTTCTTATTCTTTCGGCCACACTTTTTGCTATCGTATGTGCCATCTCCGCTTTTCTCTTTTTTGAGAATATGAGACTTTCCTCTTCCATTGAGGCAAATAAAAATGAGATTGTCCATTATATCAGTAGTATAGAGAAGATAAAAAGCGATAAAAAAATCATCGCTGCGGAACTTGTTACGGGCAACAAGTCTGCGATTCAGAATGCTATTAAGGTAAGCGAAGTACAAACGTATATAAATGAGCTTCAGAGCATATCTAAAAAATATAAGATGATTTTCTCTGGATTCTCCTATGAGAATAGTAAGATTGTCACTTCTGCGGTATCCATACCGGAAACAGTGCTTGTCGGAGATGACGGGGTGAAGAAGATTTCGCATCTTGTGAGAGACTATCGAACGGGAACAGGATATATCTTCCAGCTTGCTCCTGTGCTTTCTATCTCCGGATATGAACAGAAACGATCATTTTCTCTAGAATTTAACGTATGAGATGTAAAATAATTTCATTTTTTGTATACATATTACCCCTTACTATTACCTACTATGAAAACAATTCTTCAAGACAAAGAAAAAAATAAAAAACAGATGATTTCGCTCGTACTTCTTGCCTGTAGCATCGTCATCGGATTCTTTTTTACCATGGACCAAGGATACGGATATATAGAGAAAAAGGATACGCTCGAGACGACGCAAAAAGAAGTGAGTGAAAAAAAATGATCTCTTGAACGGTTGCAAGAGATGGAGAAAAATATCGCAAATAATGAAGAGCTTCAGAATGACATTGAACGGTATGCCGGTGATTTCCGGGAAGATGCGGTTCTAGATAGCATCTTTGCTCCTATGAATGGAATAAATATCGCAAATATTACCATGTCCAAAGGAGAGAAGTCTCCAAACGGTCTCTCGATTGCAACTATCTCCCTATCATTCAAGGCACAGGATACAAATGCTCTCAATAATTTCCTTGACTATATGACGAATAGCAAGAAAAATAAGAAATCTTATATTATCAAGAATCTGAATTTCCCACTCGATACGACAAAGAATGCACCAGTTTCTGCAAATATAGAACTTGGCATGTACTACTTCGAATAATCATTAGTTTCCCATTTTATGAAAACAAATTCAACAGCAGTTATCCAGGAGGTACGTGAAGTACGATTCTGGCACCGTATCAGCATCAAAGAAAAGGCTCTTTTCTACGAGCACCTCGCAAATATGGTGGATGGATGAGTACCGGTTATTGCTTCCCTTTATTCATTTCTGGATAAAAACAGAAATATAAAAATGGAAGTGGAGATTATGAATCTTCTCGTTTTTGTGGAATCCTGAGATAGTTTCAGTATCGCCATGAAGAAGCTTCCAAATATCTTTGATAAGAGAGAAGTGGCAATCATAGAGGCTGGAGAACAGTCTGGTACGATGCAACATTC
>DNKW01000084.1:0-2274 GCA_003488655.1 Candidatus Altimarinota bacterium
TAAAAGACAATGAAATCGCGTATATAGAGAAAATTCCCATTTCTATGGAGATCCTGTACATGTGCAGAAACTTTCATGAGAAAAAGAAATTCCCGATGTATACGACTGTTATTCTCCAATATGTCATAAATACTTCAAATATTGGAGATGATGGCTATTTTATGGAGATGGATAATTTCCAAGAAAATATCTTTATAAGCGGTATTTTTGGACATTATTTCTATAAAAGCGGGGATTTTATCTATCTTTTCCTTATAGAGGGAGATTATTTTCTGTTCCCTTCTTCGTATCGCTTCTCTCATAAAAAGAGTTTGAAAAAAGAGCACGATGAAAGCTATGGATATGAGACCTATAAGTATAAAAAAAACAATCAGATACATAGGAATAAAGGGAAAATAATTATACTCTTTATTCAGGAGTATATGGAGAAATGGCAATTTTGAAAATTTTTTATCTAAAGGAATGAATATTTTTTCCTTTTTTGAATATTTTATATATACTCTTTTTATATATACACTGAACACCCACCTTTATGAAACGTCATGAACTTTTTTTCTGAATGATTAAAGTGCCGATAGAAGGGCTTATCGTCTTTTTGTCGTTCTTTTTGGCTCGTGACATTCGCCGAATCACCGACCTTATCCCCGATGTTCATCTCCCTATTCAGACAATTAGTACACAAAATCTCCTCGGTTTTGCTCTTGTAGGATCTCTGGTATATGTCCTGCTCTCGACGTTTTCCGGACTCTATAAGATGCGAATGTATCAATCGCGTATCCAAGAGTTCCAAAATATCCTGTTTGTATCGCTCTATTGGTTTTTTATCTATATTGCTATCCTCTATCTGTCCCTTGGGTTTATCTATACGGAACAGATTCCGCGTTTGATAGTGTTGTTTTCGGTTATAATTGCCACTTTTTTGGTCATGTTGGAACGAGGTATTCTCGGGAGGATTGAAACGGTACTCATGCAAAAGTGAATGCTCGAGAAAACAAAGATTCTTCTCCTTCTTCGAACAAAGGACGAGGATATCATCGAAACTATACAGGAATCCGCTATGTATGAGCTTTTCTGATATGCACACAGAGAGAGTATTCCTTCGATGGATATTGGCTATATTTGATGAGTAAAACAAGTGATATCCGCCATACAGGCGCATGCTATTGATGAAATCCTTGTCGTGCAAAGCGATTTTACTCTGGAAGAAATCCAGGAGATATTCGAATACGCTCGAATCTACGGAGTACGATACCGATATATCGCGAATTCTTTTGAAACCACCAAGATTAATACGGAGATTTCTTTCCTCGGGAAGATTCCGGTTATCGAGATAAAAAATATGGGACTCACTCCGTGGTGACGGGTTTGGAAAAGAACATTTGATATCGTATTTTCTTTTTCTTTGTTTGTTATACTCTCCCCGATTTTTCTCTTAATAGCGATTCTTGTCTATTTGCAAGATAGACATAATCCGTTCTATAGGAGTCAGAGGGTAGGGAAAAATGGTGAATTGTTTGATATGTATAAGTTTCGTTCTATGGTGATGGATGCTGAGAAAGAAAAGCGGAAACTTCTTTCCAAAAATGAGCGAAAAGATGGGCCGCTCTTTAAGATAGAGAATGATCCGAGGGTTACGGCACTCGGAAAATGGATGCGAAAATTTGATATCGATGAACTTCCCCAACTGTATAATGTGTTGATTGGAAGTATGAGTTTGATATGACCGCGACCGCACCTGAAAGACGAAGTAAAACTCTACAAAGAATATCAAAAACGAGTACTCACTCTCAAACCGGGGATTACGGGAATGGGACAAACGCACGGAAGACACGAAAATACCTTTGACGATGAAGTGAGACTTGATACTTTTTATATAGAAAACTGGAGTCTGCTTCTCGATATGAAAATCCTTTTCAAGACAATAGGTGTTGTGCTTGCGAGAAAAGGGAGATAAAAGAATAACATTTTTTAAATATTTAGCAATTACTTTTCCCTATGTGAGCTTGAGATTATACCCCATCCGCGTCTGGTCGGGCAAAGCCTATAACGAAGGCACAATTACGTAAGATGCAAGAAGATTATGCTCGTGCCGAAGCACTCTCAAAAGAGGTGCTGGAACAGGAGAAAAAGGAACAAGAAAAAGTAGGTCGTGAGATGAACGACCTACTGGGAAATATATTTTAATTATTTCGCATCGATTTTTATTATCGCTTCGCGAACCTTCGCATCGAAGAGTCCATTCGGATTATCTATTCCAAGGATTTCTTTTGAGAA
>DNKW01000084.1:2436-8725 GCA_003488655.1 Candidatus Altimarinota bacterium
AGGATGGTCTGGAGATTACGAATATCCTGACTGGTTTCACCGAATATAAGGTCACGTAAGAAAGTGTAGATTTCTCCAATCTTTTGTACGGCAGAAGAGGTATTGTTTTCTATATAGGAGAGTCGTTTCTGTTCGAGTGTTTGATCGATAGTCGTTTCTGATTTGGGAACAACTTTTTTCGCATATGTTGTGGAAAATATCTTTATTGCTTTCAATGCTCGTTCTTTTGAAAGAATATTCTTTCCATAATCTCGGTATATCATCAGGTGAAGTACAAAATCATCATAAGCTTGCACCGATGTTTCGTATTCGTTTCTGGAGATGGTTTCACTCTCGAGAAGAGTATTGAATTTCGCAAGAACCTTGCTTTCGAGAATACTCAACGGTTTCATCAGAAGAGGATTTTTTGTTCGATAGAGGGTGATGTTGTGTTCAGGAAGATAGGCACGAGTAATATATCTGTCAAGGAAGTTTTTTGCAAAAGCAACACCGGACAGAACGATGCCGACACTGAGCCGTCACTCACTTTTTACTGTTTCGGACTTATTACCGGAAACCGCATCCTGCACCCGTAAGAAGAGAAGCGTATAAGCATTGATGATGCGATTATACTCACTATAGAGGCCCGAATCTACCGACAGATAGTAGGAAATATCGGAAATTGTGAGTTTATCTCCATAAGAATTGATGAGCTTCACGATGGCACTGTGAGTAATCTTCCCAAGAAGATATGCTCGAGATTCTTCGAGAGTTAAAAAGTATCTCGTATCCATTGAGCTGGCAGAAAGACTCGAAGGGGAAGAGGAGATTGTCGGAATCCAAGTTGCTACCGGTGCAATGACCGTTCCGGTGCTCGTGCTAATAACTCCAGTACTCGTTATGCTTGTCGTAGTCACTGGCGAACTACATTTGCCGTCATAGAAATTCCCAGAAAGATCTCCCGTCGGACAGATATCGGCTGATATACTTCATCCGCCTCATCCGCCACCGGAAGAAGGAGGTACTGCTACGATAGTGATATTATCTGAGTAATCGGCACTTACATTCAGTGCGAGATCACGGAATCGGACATAGACTGTTTGTGTTATAAGGGCACTGGAAGCGAGACTCCAGCTTGCCTTGCTTGTTGTATAAGCCTCCCAAGTACCTCCGATAAATGTCGGGGAATTGGAAATCATCATCTCGGTAACGCCGATATTGTCGGACGCTCCGAGAGTAAGTGAAACCGTTTGGCTCGTGGTGCTGGCTGCTCCGGCATTTATGAGGATACTTCCGGTTCCTGGAGGAATCGTATCGGGTACTATGAGGCTCGGAAAGGCCTGAGACATAACATTGATTCCAGCGGGCCAGTCGATTGCACCGGTAGTATTTGAGAGAGTGTAGGTTCCTTGCGAGAGAGAGGATGTTGGTGTGAAAACAAGAGTGCTCAAATTTCCAGTGAGACTCATGATTCCAGCAATAGCCCCGGTTCCAAGATTGAATGAGAAGCTTCCTGTGGAGCTTGGGAAGAGTGATTCTGAGAGAGTCATAGTGAGAACTCCAGTTCCGATATTGATAGCTCCAGTCGTTGTGCTGGTTCCCGCAATCGTCATAATTCGAGGTCGTGCCCCGTCTGTTTCATTAATTAGACTATTTGTAAGAGCGACCCCGTCGAATATTCCACCAACCTGGGGAGTGTTTCCAGTTCCGAGAATATTATCGGTAAATGGGAGTATCCAATTGAAACCGCTCGCTGTAGCTACGGAAGTAGTAACTCATGCGATGATCACCCCGGAAAGAGCGGGAGCAGTTACGCCGGCACTGGTCGCAAATGAGAGGATATACGCATCGATATATCCATTGGAGTTCAAGTCTGCCGTTACAGCCTTGATGATGGAGTTCGTGGAAGTGATACCGAGAGTAATATCTTTTGCAATAGTCCAAGCCGACCCGTTTTTTAAGAGAAGGGATATGTGGGAATTTCAGACAGGAGCAGAAGAGATTACTCGATAGGTGAATTCCGTTTTTGCGAGACAACCCGCTACTCCATTGAAAGAAAAACGGAAGTTTCCGTTGCTGTTGTTCAATATGGAAAACCCCGCACAGGTTGTCCCGATAGTATTGGATGATTGGTATGTAAAGCCTGCTGGCATACTGAGAGAATACTCCGTTGCTCCGCCACCGGATACTTCCACAAATTGGAAAGTAATATCAGTATTGAAGTAACTCACATTATTCAGGCTGGTGGCATAGGTTTCATCTCACGCAGTCGCAATTTTGACATTAAAATCCACTGTACTTACCGCAAAGGCCGTCGGAAGAAGACTCGCGATAATCGAGGAGATAAGAAAGAAACAGAGGATTTTCTTTGCGTGCATAGTTTTTTAATTAGTGATAGTAAATTTCATATTTTTGAGCTCATAAATAGTGACAGTATCCATGATGTTGAAATAGTATTCTCCCGAGGGAAGTCCTTTTGGGATTTTTACTCCGGCAACCTGATTGTTTATGATATTGAATTCCGCATTTTTGAGAACGAGGTTATTGCTGAGTTGAATGGAAACAATCTTGTCGAAACCATTTCACTGAATGACGACGAACCTATCCTCGTTATTTTGTATGGTTTTCGGAGTGATATTCGCGATATTGATAGCGGAACTGGAATATTCAAAGGAGAGACGGTGTTCCGAGGTGAGGATTTTGCCATTTTTAAGGGTAAAGAATACGAAGTATTCACCGCTCTGAAAAGTGTCTCGATCTATCTGAACGAAAAGCGCTCCACTCGAATAAACCGGTCGGATACGCTTCTCTCCGATATTCACGAACTCGATGCTGTCGAGATTCTTTCCGCGGAGAGTGACGAGGTTATTGATATTGGAATTATATCCGGTTATATCTAGGGTTATGTCGGTTGGTTCAGTTTGAGGAATTGATACCAATTTTTCTTTCTCTTCGATACTCTTGTCTTCTCTATCGGTCTCTTCCGTAGTAGTGATTTTCGGCTGTATAACGGCGTTATCGGTACTGGTATTTTTCGCTTTTCCGGTAATCTTTAGGAGAGAAGAATCTCTGATATGAATATTTCCGAGATCTTTTTCCTGTATTTCTCTGTCGTCGAATTCTATACGCTCAATATCAAGAAAGTTTTTTAGAGGGAAAATATCGAATGCAATATTTCTCGGCGAGTTTCAGGAAAATATCCAAGTATACTCGACAATATCTCCCTTTTTATAAGGGACACTCGTACGAAAATCGGTTTGCCAAGTCAGGTTTCGCATAAAAAATCTCGTATAAAAATCTGAGCTGAAATCAATATCGCGAACTTTATAGAAGAAGAGAAAAAGTCCTCAAAGTATGAGGATGATAAGAAGAAGAGCGATTCGATAGCGTTTGTTCATAGATAAACGGTCTTATTTTCAGGATATATATTTTTCACTTTCTGCGAAACTCGCTTTTTATCTGATAGCTCAAACAGCGATGGCGGTCCTCGAGGCGTTCGAAAAATATATCCCGAATGTGGATTATTTTTCGTGCTATTAATAGATATACAGATGAATATCTTTATTTACCAGATTCGGACCATCGTTCAGGGTAATCGTCACGGTTGTGAGGTTTCATGCAGGAAGAGTAGCGGGGGAGAGATAGGTGAAATTTATATATGCCCCGCTTCCAGAGTCGTAATCGCCCGGGTTAATAGTCCCGTTTATGGGGTTTGTATATCCGTCCATAGGAGTAATGGTGTAAGACACCGTGTCTTTCTCATCATCGCGAAAATAGAGGGTATAATTCTGGATTTTATTCGTACCAAGAAGTTTCGGATCGCTCGATGGAGTCAGTGTGGTGATAACCGGTGAATGGTTGAGGGAACCCACGACAGCGCTTACTCCCACGGACCCGTTTGCGAATACGAAAAATAGGGAGGAAGCGCTTCCTATAAAGACAACAAGAATACTGGCAAGAAATTTTTTCATAAAGGCGGTGAGGATGAGATTATTCCTTTCTCTTACTATCTATAGCCTCCATGAGTTCTTTTCGGAGACGTTCCTTGGAAGCGGGAACCGCGATGAACACGTAGTATCCGAGTGCCGAAAAGAGTCCGAGGAGAATGATAATTACGAGGTAATTGATACCCACATACTGTTCTTCATACTGCACGGTAATTTTCTTCGAGTCACGGAATTCTTTCTTTTCCTTGTCTTTTCCTTCGTAAGTAAGAACGAGGTTGGCAGAAATAATTTTATCTACGGTTCGTGTGTGGATGGACTCCCAAAACTGAAGAAACGCCCGTTTCTCCGCAGCCCTATCGGCGTAATAGGAAGTAAGGTCTTTAAATTTTACGACTTTCGTTCCATCTGGTTGAAGTTCCGGATATCCAAAACCTTCCCAAACGGACTCAAAACGACGTTCCGATTTTGGAAGAACATTTCCAAGTCCGTCATTCACGGGAATATAATCTACCATTTTCTCTCCGATAAAAGCTCCGGCAGGACTAGTTATCGCTTCTTTTCCAACATTTTTGAGGATATCTCCACGCTCATCGATGAGTTCGATTCGCCCGGTTGGTTTCAAGTGAGTATTCCCTTCATTTTTAAATCTGGTTTCAAACAGTATGGGAAATGCATTGAAGTCGGTGGTAGAACTGAAGGTATTTTCTAGTTTTTTTCCAATCTGAAAACTCTCAAGACTTCCGGCAATTTGTATATCTCCGGGAACATTGATGAGTATGAGAACTCCGAGACGTTGCACAACTGCAACCTGTACTCCGGATGGTGCTCCCGGAGAGAAAAATATCGCTCCATAATGTCCTCCCGGTTCTCCTTTTGGAGGTACCTTTACGATAAAGCGTATTTCACGGGTTTCTTTTTTTGCGAGGGTAATATTCGCATTTTCGATTTGTATCCAGTTCGAGAGACTAAATTCGTCGGAAGTCTGATTTTGTGGTTTCACGAAAGTCGGAGTACCCGTATCATCTCCCGAGATGAAATCTTCTTTGGAAGTATAAAGAGTGATGGGAGTATCGGAATTATTCGTAACTTTTATGATTTCCGATTTTTCTTTTCCCGCTTCAACAGTGAGTTCGTGCTTGAGAGGAGATATAGAAAGATTCGCGTGAGCAAAAGATATACTGCAAACAAAGAGTGCGAGAGCGCTCAAATATCGTAATGACTTCATAAGAAAAATAAATAAATGGAATAGATATGTGGAAATATAATGATTTTCGCGAGAAATACAAGAAAAAAGTCTTATAACTACAGAATTTTTCCAGAAATATGAAAGAATGATAATTTTCGTGTGAAAATTGCGAACTGGAGTGACCTGTACGAAGATAGTACAGTAAACGAGGAAGTGCAAAATTTGAGCACAAAAATTGAAATTATTTCATATTTCTCTTACCAGTCTTTTTTCCCATCGTTGGATGGTAAAACATCCTGGAAAAATGAATCATATCCGAAGAAATTACGTATCTGGTTCGAGAGACTTCCTGCTTCTCCTCATTTTTCCGGATTCAATAACTTTCCGTTTTGTTTCTCGAATTGTTTGAGAGTTTCTAGGTATTTTTTCACTTCCTGTCGATCAATATCGGATAATTGTGAATTGAGCGCGTCTTTATTTTGTCATCCTATTGGATTATAGGATCCTCCATTGGACCAGTTCTGTTTGGGTTGCAGTGTGTCTTTTTCATTTCCCGATTGTTCAGTGGTTTCTTTTTTCCCATCACCGCTCTCTGTTTGTCGTCCTTCCCTTGGTTCCTTATTTTCCGTGTTTTCTTTTTGCTCCGGTTTAGTTTCTGTTCCGGAACCTGTTTTTTCCTCTTGTTCTTTCTTCTCTTCTTCCTTTTTTTGTTTCTGTTCTTTTTCTTCCTGTTGAATCTGCTCTCTTACGAAAGCGAGATTTTCTTCGGTTTCCCGATCGGTACGTATGGAAAGCGATTTCGTGTAGTTTCCGACTGATTCTCCCCAGAGCCGTAGTCTCTCTATATCTTTTTCTCACTGCCCAAGTTTATAGAGAGTATTTCCGAGGTTATAGAGCGTATCCGCTTTCAGAAGAGTGCTTCCCGAAAGGTCTTTAAGGATATCCTCGTAATGTTTTTTGGCATCGGGAAGATGGTCTTTTTGATATGATATGTCGCCAAAAAAACCAGACAAAGAATCTCACAGTGTGGAGAAATTATAGATTCCGCCGAAGGAGAGGAGAATGAGAAGAAAAACTACAAAGCGTTTCATCGTTTGATAAAAGAAGAGGGAAGTAAAAGAAAGACAAGAAAAAAGAAAAAACTCGTCATGATAAATATTTGTATGGTCGCATCACC
>DNKW01000003.1 GCA_003488655.1 Candidatus Altimarinota bacterium
GGGATGAAACCATAAAAAAGGTCGGGAGTGATACCCAACCATTGGCGATGAACGAAGTCATCAGTATTTCATCTTGCAGGAATCACATATGCAACGGGCATTGGACCGCCATGCCAGAATCTTGTATTACAGGCGGTACATTCGAGATTAAGCGCACATCCACCCTGTGCCGTTTGGACAATTGTTTCGTGTTTGTGGCACTCAGGACACTCTTGTTTGCAGAGCATTTCCCAGTCGGCCTGTTGTTTTTTTTCTTCGTCCGAGAAAGTCACCTTTTTTGGGACTATCACTAAACAGAAATCAATTAACAACAATATGGGGATGATCATTAGTATTGTAAGAGGGTGACTCATGGCATAATCCTTCCTTGAATATATCCCAAAATTAGGACAGATGTATTATATAACAAAAAAATATTTGTCAATACTTAAAATTTTTATACGTTTTATTACATCCTCACATCCATCTCCTCGATAACTTTCAATATCTCTTCGATGGACTCGTTTGTATATGCTCCTGCCGACTGTATGTGTCCCCCACCTCCGAAGTGCTGGGCGATGCGCGATACATCGAACCCATCCCGACGGGCACGAAAACTGAGTTTTCTCTCACCCGATTCCGTTTCTTTGATGAGAAAAGCGAAATCCGATCCATCGAGAGAGGAGAGAATTTCATTGATGAATTGTGGGCCAAGCTCGTTTTCGGAGATACCGTATCGCTTAAAAATATCTTGTGTGATAATTCCTCCTACAATCGTGCCTCCTTTGAGAGAAATGAGATTTTCCAATACGTATCCGTAGAGTTGGAGATAGTTGAGTTTTTCGCTCTTGTACGAGTGGAAGATAATTTTCTCGTACTCCGCGTCAAGAGCGATAAGTTTGCTCGTCACCTCAAAAGTGTGCGGTCGAATACTGTTTTTGAAGCAATTCGTATCGCGAATAATCCCCAGCAAAAGAAGCGTAGCTATTTGAACGCTTATCTTTACTTCTGATTTCTCCATGAAATCATACACGAGTTCGCAAGTGGAGCTCGCCTCGGCATCGACCAGATTGTATGTTCCAAACATGGTATTTCCATTGTGGTGATCGATATTGACAATGGGGGTGTTCCCGAAAATATCGGGGTACATCTCTGGGTATTTTCCTATAAGAGCAAGCTCTCCGCAATCACACACGAAAATTGCGTCGAATTTTTTCCCTGTAATCGTATTGGTGGTATAAGCATGGATGTCCAGAAAATAAAAGAGGGGCGTGATGGGAAGTTCGTTCACGACTTCCGCGGTTTTCCCGATGCTTCGAAGATAGAAATACAGGCTCATGCTCGAACCATAGGCGTCACCGTCGACATTTTTATGGCTTACGATCAGAAAACTCTGCCCTTTCTCGATTATATCTCGGATTTTTCATATTTCTTGTTGCGTTTCACCCATTTTTGTGTATTTTAAGAGAAAAATAATATCGGATAATAATAAAATCTCTCATTATGTCAACAATAAAATCCACACCAAAAAAACTCACCCGCACGAGACGCCATACAAAATTGGATAAAATCCTTGCTTGAGAAGTTCCGAAAAAGCAAAAAAATATCCGAACTGCCCGCGATTCAGGTTCTGCTCCTCAGAAAAAAGCGCGAGACATTCTCGCGATGACTCCGAAAAAGAAAAAGAAAACGGGAAAACCGCAATACATCGTTCGTGATGATTATTTTTATGAAGCGAAACGACTCGGATATCGAGCACGAAGCGCCTTTAAGCTCCTGGATATTCAGGAGAAGTATAACATCATTCGAACGGGAATGAAGGTTCTCGATATCGCAAGTGCTCCCGGGAGTTGGCTCCAGGTTCTCGCAAAAATGGTTGGTCCAACAGGAATTATTGCCGGAGTAGATATTCAGAAGATTGAAGGACTCGGTTACCAGAATGTCCATGTCTTTCAGGGAGATGTATTTGTAACCGAACCTATCATCGAGTTCTTGAAAGGAATTCACGATAATAAAGAGACTTCTCAAAAACGAAGTAATTTGAATGAAGAATGAGTACCAAAATGAGGCGTACAGAAAAAGTACGACGAATGAGGAACGGAATGATGAGTTCAAAGAACGATTTTTTCAGAGGTCTATAAAATGGATTGCATCACTTCTGATATCGCTGCTCACACTACGGGACAAACAGGAGTCGACCAGTATCGTAGTGTGGAACTCAATCTCGCCATCCTCGACATCGCCGATATATTTCTCCGGAAATGAGGAACGCTTGTCCTCAAGGTTTTCGTGGGAGAGGATATCGATGATTTGATAGGCCCGATAAAGGCGCGATATACCGTGCTCCACAAATGCAAACCCAAGGCCTGTCGAGAACGAAGTTTCGAAGAGTATTTCGTGTGCCAGGGGAAGAAAGACTAAAAAACAATCCGCCACTGGCGGATTGTTTTTGTTTATGAGATTTTCAATTCCCCCTCTTTCATACTCAACCTTACATTCATCCCCTCTGTTAATTCTCCCGAAAGAATCTTCTTCGAGAGGGGATTTATGACCATTCGGGTAATCGCCCGTTTGAGTGGTCGCGCTCCGAACTCCCGATCGTATCCTGTTGCGATGAGTTCTTTCTTCAGGCTCGCGTCATAGGAAACAATGATGTGCTTCTCTGTGAGAAGAGCAGTCACATCCTGAAGGAGGATGTCCACAATTCCCGAGAGAACTTCTTCCGAGAGCGGGTTATAAACCACGATATCGTCGATGCGGTTCAGGAATTCCGGACGGAAATATGCCTTGAGTTCGCCCATGATTTTTTTCGTGAGTTCTTTCTCATCGCTCGTCGTCTCTATGAGCCGACTTCCGACATTACTCGTCATGATTATGATGGTGTTCTTAAAGCTCACAGTTCGTCCCTTCCCGTCCGTGAGTCGTCCATCGTCGAGGATTTGGAGAAAGACATTGAACACATCGCTATGAGCTTTTTCTATCTCATCGAAAAGGATGACTGAGTACGGTTTCCGACGCACTGCTTCGGTCAATTGTCCGCCTTCTTCGTGTCCGATATATCCCGGTGGCGAACCGATAAGGCGTGCCACCGTATGAGCTTCTCCGTACTCGCTCATATCGATGCGAATCATCGCATGCGGATCGTTGAAAAGTTCCTCAGCGAGGGTTTTTGCGGTCTCGGTTTTCCCGACTCCTGTCGGTCAGAGGAAGAGGAAGCTTCCAATGGGTTTCTCGGGATCTGAGAGTCCTGCCTTGTTTCTGGCAACAGCCTCGGAAACAAGCTTCAGGGCACTATCCTGTCCGACGACATGTGTGGAAAGACGTTCAAAGAGATGGAGATATTTTTCTCCTTCTCCTTCCACGAGTTTTCCGACCGGGATACGCGTCCACTTCGCGATAATTGTAGCGATATCCTCCAAGTCCACCTTCTCCCGGAGAAAGGATTCTCCCTTTTTCTGAATACCTAGGAGTTCTTGTTCCACTGAGTCGATGGCTTTTTCGAGAACGGGAATCTCTCCGTAGCGGATTCGCGCAACTCCGGCATAATCCGCATCCCGTTCGAGTTCAAGAGCGTTATTCTTGAGTGACTCAATCTTCTCTTTATTGGTTTTGACGGAAACAATCAGGTCTTTTTCCCGTTGCCATTTGGAGAGCTTGGTCCGGAATTCCTCCTGCTTGTCAGCGAGACCCTTTTCTAATTCTTTCATGATTCCTGAATCCTGTGTCTTCTCTGCTTTGAGAGCCTCTTTCTGGATCTCAAGAGAACGGATCTCTTTCTCGAGCTTGTCGAGCTCAATGGGTTTCGAAGTCGAACTCATCTTCACACTCGCTGCCGCTTCGTCTATGAGGTCTATGGCCTTATCGGGGAGCTTGCGGTCGGCTATATATTTCACTGAAAGCTCCACGGCGCTCACAATCGCCCGATCGGTAATCTTGATTCCATGAAATGCCTCGTATTTATCCTTGATTCCGCGAAGGATCGCAATGGCATCGGCTATATTCGGTTCATCGACCATAACCTGCTGGAATCTTCGTTCGAGCGCCTGGTCTTTCTCGATGTATTTTCGATATTCATTGACGGTGGTGGCTCCGATGACTTTGATCGCTCCGCGAGCGAGCGCTGGTTTGAGGAGGTTTCCCGCATCAGCTCACCCTTCCTGGTTTCCCGCTCCGACGATCGTATGAACCTCGTCGATGAAGAGGATAATGGTTCCGTCAGATTTTTCCACTTCCTTCAAAACTCCTTTCAGACGTTCCTCGAACTCTCACCGGTACTTCGCTCCCGCGATGAGCGCTCCGAGATCGAGCGTGAGAATCCGCTTATTCTTGAGAACATCCGGCACGTCCCCCTCGACGATTTTTCTGGCGATTCCTTCGACGATAGCAGTTTTCCCAACTCCCGGATCTCCGATGAGGATGGGATTATTCTTCGTTCGTCGGGAAAGGATTTGAATCGTTCGGTGAATTTCCTCTTCCCGTCCGATAACCGGATCTATTTTCCCTTTCTTTGCGAGTTCTACCAAATCAATCGTATATTTTTTAAGCGCTTCGTAGAGATTCTCCGCATCGTTGGAAGTGACCTTCTCGCCCCCTCGGAGATTTTCCACCTCTTTTTTGTAAATGGAAAAAGTAATGGAAAAAGTCTTGAAAAGTTCCGAAAGTCCCGAGGCTTTTTCGATGAGTGCGAGGAACAAGTGTTCTTCGGTAATATAGCTATCCTGCATGGTTTTCGCGAGCGTATCGGCATAAGCTATGGTGGTATTGAGTTCTCCGGAAAGAGTAATCCCTGCCTGTCCGCTCGTTTTTGGGAGTTTTTCCAATTGTTCGGCAGTCCGCTTGGAAAAGAGCTCGATATCCACCCCCACTCTTCCAAGAAGCTCATGGTTGATACTCTCTTTCGACGAGAGAATCGCAGAGAGAAGATGGATACTTTCAAGCGAGGGGTTTCACTGAGTGATGGCAAGGTTCTGTGCTTCCTCCAGTCTCTTGGAAGCGGATATAGTATAGCGTTCGAGATTCATAAAAGGAAATATTATGAAATAAACTGGCACATACAGTATATGCGTGCCAGTTTAAAAAGCAAGAGAAAATAAGAAAAAACTCATTGAGTGAATTGCACGTATGCTCGGCATATTTATATTTTTTGTCAATATCTTTTCATTGTTTCTTGACTTGATAAATAAAACTTTATCAATATATATAGATTGGTTAGCGGTATTTACATAAGTACTGTTAGTTCTTTATAAAAAGATTTTTTGTTTTTTCAAATTCATTCTATATAAGGGGAACGAAATGCCAGATAAAAATCTGACGGATTGGGTCGATAAGACCACCAAGCTTGCACGGTCCAACGAAGCACAGTTTCTGTGTTTCAATGTCGGGGAGTGTGCTCCGCTGTTTGCAATCAATGTTTTTAAGGTACTCGAAGTGGTAACAAGGGGCAAGCACAAGATCGAACATGTCGTCAATTGTCATCCATATGTCGAAGGGATGATCAATCATCGAGCGGGAATTATCCCTGTAGTGAATATCGCTCGTTGGCTTGGCGAAGACGCTGGAGGCGACAATAAACTCGTCGTTTGCGAATTCAACAAAATTCCTGTGGCCTTTCTTACAAGTCGAGAGGCAATCATCGAACGGCGAAACTGGAATGAAATCTATGAATCCTCCTACCTTAAGGAAACAGGGAAAATCGTCGGTCTCATAAAGAGACAAAAAGACGAGGAAACTACCCTGATTTATATCCTTGATGTCGAAGCGCTTCTGGATGAAGTATTCCCGGCCAATTCGAAAGCAAGTCAAGCCGCTGTCGATGTAAATTTTCGGATTATCAATAACAAATATATATTGGTGGCCGAAGATTCTCCCGTTGCAAGGAAACATATTCGAAGCGGTCTTGAAAGTGTCGGCATCAGTAATTTTACCATCTTCAATAATGGCCAGGAACTTCTGGATTATTTGGAAAAAGCTGACATTGACAATATCGGCCTCATCATTACCGATCTTGAGATGCCCGAAACAAGCGGTTTTGTCGTTACAAAAAAAGTAAAGGAGGATTCAAGAACTAGGCATATTCCCATCCTGATACACTCTTCCATGAGCGGAGAGAACAACATTCGTGAAGCTATGGATCTCGGTGCGGATGGCTTTATCGCAAAAACCAATATCCCCGAATTCGTCAAGCAAGTGGATAAATTCGTGCTCCGTAACACCTGAAACAACAGATGAAAAAGGAGGAAACAATGTCCCTATCGCCTATTCCAGGTTATAGGGGCATTTTCCTTCAAAATATATATCAGAAAGAATTGACTTTAGTGAGAAATTGCATACAAATATCTCCGCAACCGGTCATTAACATTCATAATTATATAATCTTTACAGGAGGCTTTACATCATGCATTTATCCATTAAGCAAAAGCTTTTCTTGTTGGTAGGAGGATTTCTCTTCGCCATCACTTTGATAACCGTTGGGCTTATGTGGTCGTTGAAGCAAAGCAATGACTTCTCACAAATGATGATCAATGATCATCTCAGGCCCATCACCATATTGTCTGAAATCCAAACGACCATTCATGACAACAGAAGTCAGTTGAAAGAAATGATCCAGCATGATCCTCAGCATAAGGAACTGGCTGGGCAACACAAAGATCATGAGCTCAGTCTTCATATGGATCAGTTGGCTGTGAACAAAGGGTTGATAGACACTCTTTTTGAGCAGTACAAAAATCATAACTTTTTTGAAGGAGAACAGGCTATTTTTAGTGAAATAAAAACCGGACGCGAAGACTTTATCAAAAATGGCCTTCTGAAAGCAGTAAGTTTGATAAAAGAGGGGAAGTACGAGGAGGCGAAAAAAATTCTTGATAATGAGTCGGAACCCCGGGCCATCACAGTTTTATTTCAGGCCAAGGCTCTGGTGGAAAGAATCGAAAAAGAGCTGGGTACTGAAATAATCGAGCAGGAAAAATCGTATGGTTTTACTCAAAAACTCATCATCGGGCTGGTACTGACATTATTTGTAATCGGTCTCGGTTTCAGTTTTTGGATTATCCAATCCATCACTTCTCCCGTAAAAGCACTGGAAGAAGCGATGAAGAAAGTCGGAGAAACCAACGACTTTACGGTTTCAACGGGGATAGTATCCCATGATGAAATCGGGGGGATTGCCAAAACCTTCGAGGGGCTCCTCGAGAAAATGCGGGTTGCTTTTGCATTGGTTCGGGAAAGTTCGGAAAAGGTCAAGGAAAGTGCCGAAAATATGACCGTTGTATCAGGGCATATAAATAATATGGTTCGGGAACAGTCGGAACAAAGTACTTCAACAGCCGCTGCTATCGAAGAGATGTCCGTATCGATCACTTCGGTAACAGATTCTGCTCAACAGAGCGGGAAAGGTGTCGCAAAAAATCGTGAAGATGCTCTTTATGGAGCTACATCTATCTCAAACGTTCAGGGAGGAATGACTCGCTTAAGCGAGAATACAAAGGAAACGGCAACCGTCGTACGTTCTCTTTCCGAAAGATCAGGGAAAATTACCATGATTGTGGAAACGATAAAAGGAATCGCTGAGCAGACAAATCTCCTTGCTCTTAATGCGGCTATTGAAGCGGCAAGAGCGGGTGAATCTGGTCGTGGATTTGCAGTCGTTGCCGATGAAGTCCGAAAACTCTCTGAACAAACCGGAAATGCCACAAAAGAAATTGGCGCGATGGTAAGAGGAATTCAGGATGACATCAACAATACTTCCACTCTGATGGGCCAAAACGTGGGGCTCGTATCCGAATGTTTCGAACTTTCCAAAAAGGCAGAAGGAATCCTTCAGGAAATAGCCACGGGGACAACGGTAATCAATAACCAAGTAGGTGAAATTGTTCATGCCATGCAAGAACAGGATATGGCCGCGAAACAAGTGGCAATATCTATGGAAGGTATTACGCGAACAACCGAAGAAACATCGAACGCCACCAAATCAGTGGCCAAAAATGCCAAAGATTTGCAAGATATCGCCAGCAATTTAGCCGACATGGTGGCAAAATTCAAGATTTAAAATTAACCAAAAAAAGGAGAAAAAACATCCGGAAAGGAGGATGAAACAAAAAACCACGCAATAGCTATTGCGTGGTTTTTTTAATTTATTTTGCTTTTTATCTCACTTTATTCCTCCGAAACAATCCCATATTATTTTCCACTCTTGTGAAATCGGCTGTTCGCGAGATATTGAGAAGCACTCCCACGGCAAGCATAAGCGAGAGGAGAGAGGATCCTCCGTAACTGATAAAAGGGAGAGTGATTCCCGTGAGCGGAAGGATATTGAGATTGACTCCTATATTGATAAATGCCTGAGAAAGGATGAGAGTGGTAATGCCCGTGGCAACATATTTTCCAAAGAGGTCTTGTGTAGCTTCGGCGATAAGAAAGCCGCGCCATCCGATATAGAGGTACAGCGATACGAGAAAAAACACTCCGAGAAATCCCAATTCTTCCGATATCACCGAGAAGATGAAATCTCCTTCCACTTCCGGGAGATATCCGAATTTTTGTATGGATTTCCCAAATCCGAGCCCGAAAAACCCACCGCTTCCTATGGCTATGAGGCCTTGCTCCGTCTGAAAATTGATGGTTTTATTTTGAATGGCATTTTTATTATCCGCGAGAAAATTATCCACTCGATCGGTGATGTAGGAGAGAGAATTCCTGTCAGTCGTGGTACTATGTTTTCCGAGTCCGTAAATGGAGAGTGCGAATATCATAAATACTCCGAATGAAGCCAAAAGATGCTTGGTATTCCCTCATCAGACA
Source organism: Candidatus Altimarinota bacterium (assembly GCA_003488655.1). Lineage (GTDB taxonomy): Bacteria > Patescibacteriota > Gracilibacteria > BD1-5 > UBA2023 > UBA1545. The sequence goes on from DNKW01000003.1 coordinate 8,779, forward strand.
AAAAACATGGCGATAACGAGAGGCGTACAGATCAGGATAGAGCCAAAATCCGGCTGAAGTATCAGGAGAAACATAATGATTCCGAAATTGAACATATACGGGAGAAATCCATTGAAAAAATCGGCGATTTGCGAACGTCGTTTCTTGAGAAAATAGGCAAGATAGATAACAAGTCCGAATTTCATAAATTCCACGGGTTGGAGTGAAAAAGGGAGGAATGGGACGTTAATCCATCCGCGGGCTCCGTTATAGGTAGTTCCTATAAAAAGTACGAGGACAAGAGAAAATATTCCTGCGATGAAGATATGCTTTGCATACCGTTCAAAAAAAGAATAGGGAGTTTTTACTACGAAAGCAAAAAGCAGAAAACCGAGGAATACGTGGGTAATATTTTTAAGAAGATAAAAATAATTATTCGGCTCGGCGAGCAATCCCTTCGTTACCATCAGAGACGTTACCTTGAATGAAGGATAGACACTTACGGAACTGATCATAATCATCCCAAATACCACGAGGGACAGGACGATGAAAAATATGGAATAATCGATGTTTTTAGATTGCATAAAAGAAAGTTAATTACGTCCATTTTGGCAGATAAACTTCTATTCCTTGTCCACAGGAAGCCGGTGCAATATTCCAAAACTCACCAAGGCTCCAGGAGGATCGAAACGAAAACACTATTGCCCTAATGAGGACCATGACTCTTACCGGGATAAATACTCAAGAATGTTCGGATCGAACGCTATAAGAATTTTTGTTATGAGTTCGATAGCGATAAATACAATGATCGGAGCGAAATCAATTCCGCTAAATGACGAGGGGATAAACCGTCTTACTGTTTCATAGAGCGGAAGGGTGATTGCTTGAATAAATTTTGGACGAAAGTGCCATCCTATGAGAGTCCCCCACGAGAGTATCACATCGATAAAAACCGCCCATTGAATAAGCGAGAGAAATATAAGCAAAGAGAAAAGAAGAAGGGTCATAGAAGATATGATTATTTAATATGTCTCCATATTATGAAAAAACAGAGAGATATCAATATTTTCTTCTCGTTGTTTTTTGACAGAATTATTATCATATGTTATTATATACACGTCTATCACATAACTCTTTATAGCATGGGTCTCAATCTCAGTTCTCTCAAAAATCTCTCTACAGCTCCAGTAAACGCATCTGGTAAAGGAAAATCCATTCCTTCACCGATAGAGATATCAAGAGAAGATATGCCAAATATTTTTGAAAATACGACAAGTATCCCAAAGAGCATTCAAGAGAATGACGTCCCTGCCACCGGTCCGAAAATCTCTCTCATGAAACTAAAAAAGGCTTCCTGATTGGAAAACTCCATTGTAACAACGGAGGAATCTCTGAAAAAAGAGGTGGAGATAGAATACTACTCTTCCGATGCAGGAGAGATTATTCAAAAAGAGGAGATTACCAGTACTCCATCCGAGGAAGAAATAATGGTTCCTTCTCCCTCTACAGCGCTCGTGATAACGGAAGAAACCCTACACTCTTCAGAAGAATCACAATCACTTATCCTTATTGATGAAACAGTGGAAACAAAGGACAGAGAACAGGAAAATATAAAAATGCCGGAGATAAAAGAGTTTTTTCCAAATTTCCAAATCACAGATACAATGAATCTCGATGAAGATTTGCTCGATCTTCAGGATTTCGTCACCATCAAAGATCACCAGAAGCCAATAATTGACACGGGGTCAATTCTCATAACGGAAGAGGTTTCCCCGATAGAAGTATCTGTGGA
>DNKW01000025.1:0-2044 GCA_003488655.1 Candidatus Altimarinota bacterium
CCGGAAGTAAATACCTACAATTCGACCGTATACAGCATAGTACCCCAGAAACAATGAAATAAGGCTTTTTCATTTGAGATTCTTCAAAAATATTTTGATCTGGATACGACGGAGAATATCGCTCCTCTCAAACTCCGATGAACGGTATATCCATTTGAATGAACTCTCATGAGCATACAGGTTCCATATTCTTCCAATTATGCGAGAGATATTTTCATAAATTATCTCCCGAATGGAGCGAAGTTTCAAGAAATTTCTTTTGTGGACGTCTATAACGGAAAGTATGATCCGAATCTTGTAAAAGATAAGATTATCCTTATCGGCTCGACAGCAACGGCACTCTATGATAAATTTCACACGCCTCGCGGAATTCAGGACGGGATATTTGTTCATGCAAATATGATCAATACAGTACTCAACCAAAAATACATAGTGGAAGTAGAGAGATGGAAAGAACTCGTCATGCTTTTCGCTCTCACTTTCCTCCTCGTCTTATTCACTCTCTACGCCAAAAATCGGGTATTTCAGTTTCTTTTTCTGTTGGTAGGATTCATCGTACTATTCGGTGCAGAGATAGGATACTTCAGTCTATTTCAAAGACTCTTTACCCTCCCTGTACAATTGATGCTCATCGTTATGTTGACAACCATCTTTGTTACCGGATACAAATACATATATGAGGAGTCGTGAAAACGTGCCCTGAAATGAGCTCTTTCTCAGTACCTCTCGGAAGAACTCGTTGTAAATATCCTCGATAAATTCGAGGAAGTAAAACTCGACGGGAAAAGGATGAACATCACGAGCTTCTTCTCCGATATCGCCGGATTCACAAGTATATCGGAAAATATGGAGCCGGAAGAATTGGTACATTTCTTGAGCATATACCTTAAAGAGGTGTCCGATATCATTATGCACAATAAAGGATTCATCAATAAATATGAATGAGATGCGGTTATGGCACTCTGGTGAGCATTTGGATGAGACGAGAAAGAACAGGCCATTCTCGCCTGCCGGGCAGCTCTTGTACAACAAAAGAAAATACAGGAGATTAATGAAGAATTCAAAAAAAATCATGGATTTGAGATAAGTGTTCGTATGGGGATCAATAAATGAGTCGCTGTTGTCGGGAATATCGGAAGCATGGGGAAAAAGATTGAATATACCGCTCTCGGAGACTCCGTCAACACCGCTTCCAGATTCGAAGGAATCAATAAGCTCTACGGAACACTCATATGTGTCGGGGAAAGCGTCATGGAGGAGGCGAAAGAGCACTTCGTATTCCGCAAGCTTGATAGCATTCAGGTAAAATGAAAAGAGAAGCCCGTGTTTATCTATGAACTTATCGGAGAGATTGGCGAAATTTCTTCGGAGAAGCAAGAGATTATAAGAGAGTTCGAAAAAGCATTGTCATTATATGTGATGGGAAACATTGCCCAATGAGAAAAGATCTTCAAAAAACTCTCTGAGCAATTTTCTGATGCACCTTCCCTTACTTTCGTTGAGCGATGCGAAAAATTAATCGAGGACGGAGTGCCTGAAGGTTGGCAGTGAGTATATCGAGCAACGGAAAAGTAATTCATAGAACCACGGAAAAACTCGTTCTTCAAGATTAAATCTCCGCTTCCTCATTCTCCGTACAGTCGTACGGTTCATTCCGGTTCTCGATTTGCACTCGAATTACTTCGCTTTTACGGGACTCTGAAATGAATATTTTATATTTCTTTAAAAAATAGCCTCAAATATTTGACAATTAAATTTTTATATACTATTATATATTCATCTACTGCTTAACGAGGTGAATCCATCTTGCCATAAGCACAAAAATAAAAACAAATTCCAATAAAATTTGTACAATAAAAACTCATATGTGAAAAGGTTTTTTCTCTATGAAACGAGCTCGTCATTCTCGAAAAAAAGACGGGAATGCAGTAGATGCGACCATGAGTGGATGGATAGCTCTGGCACAACAACAAATCATCCGTACATAGGCATCTTTCATTCGACGAATGCCTCACATGTACGGATTTTTTTATCGCCAAAAAAA
>DNKW01000025.1:2134-18721 GCA_003488655.1 Candidatus Altimarinota bacterium
AGAACAGATATCTGTTCTTTTTTATTGTGCCTACTAGAGAGTCATCTTCAGATAATCGAGGCTCAGCTCCGTAAGAGAGACAGTAGAGTAGTATTGAAGTTCTTTCTTCACAAGTGAATGGCTCGTCAAAATTCCGATCAATATGCCTGTTTTCGAATCGATAATAGGCAGGATATTTATCCCGAATTGCTGCATAAATTTTTTCGCATTATCGCTTGAAGTGGTGTAGTATCAGAATACATCCGGGATAAAATGAATATTCTCCAGCGTCAGATTTCCGACAGTTTCATATTTTTTTAATGTATCATACGTTACGATGCCCATGGGACGATTATCATTATCCACCAGAACAAGTGCATTGTATTTTCCCTGATATCTCTCCAGTTTCTTCTTTGCATCTATAGTCGTTTCACTCTTGTTGATAGTCAGTCTCAGATCCAGAGGTATGACGCTTGTTTCTTTCGCGATAAGGAAGCTCGTATCGAGGAATTGCTGGTATTCTCCCATGTTTGAGATCATCGTATTCCCCCTTCCGTCCTGAAGACGGTATTTTTTGCCGTCATCATTGATTTCACGCCAGATTTCATCCTCTATGAGGAGTTGAATTTTCTCCTTTATGCGGGCCGATGCCATCACACCGACATCCATCACCTCAGACCGCACTTTTTCAAAAAAACTTTTCTGCTCCGATGCTGTCCATTCGGTAACGCCACGAATAAATTTTTGCTTTTTCATATGAGCAAGCAATCACTTCAGTTCAAAAAGCTCCGAGCGTGTTTGTTTCCAGATTTCCGGAACAGATTGGATGGATGAGAGTCATTCTTCCATAGTCTGAAAAAAACCGTCGTTATCGACTTCCCTATCCTGATAGCCATGAGGAAAGGTATTTTGTTCGGCGGGAGACAAGATGATTTGAGGCATACGATAAAGGTTAGAGCTTTCCCTATCCTATCATAAAAATACGCTCTCTACAAAAGAAGAGATATTGACTAATTATAAACAATAACTCTTATTTATAATAAAATCTCTTGACAATAAAAAAGTTTGTATACAATAACTCCTGTTCCAATCGGAACGCCCTGATCGCAAATTCGGAAAAGGGAAAACAAAAATAGGGAGCAATATATGAAAATAGATACACCTGTGTCACATTTCACGAGACAAGATCTTGGCTTCGTGAAGGATCAGAAAAGCTTTGAAGTTCTCAGGGCAGAAAAACCCCTGCCACTCGCGCCGAAGGCACAACAATTGGTAGAGCATCGCGGTCTTGTAGATCCGCTTGCCACCATTACTCCGAAAAAGATTGACACATACGCGTAAATCTTTCTTCAAACATTAACCGTCACTTCAAGTGACGGTTTTTTATTCTTTCATCAAGACATACTTTTCTAGAGAGTCAATACTCATTTCTTTTGAAAAAAACACATTATAGAATATACTGTCATCAAATACTCTCTAATAAATACACATATATGCTCGAGCCAAAGAAACTCATGGCCATCAAGGATTTTCTCGATAGTGCCCAGAAATCTATCATATCCGCGAAAAAAATTCTCGCAACCATGAGCGATGATACTGAACTCAAAAAAGAACTCGAATATCTGGATGCTTCCGGACTTTCCAGCTATCAGAGCGGAGATGAGAAGATTATAGAAGGAGTATTTACGGGAGAATCTATGCTCGGTTCGGATGGAGCTATGTACCCCGTACCCCAGAACTATGCATCGAAATCGAAACTCGTTCAAGGAAGCAAGTTGAAAGCAATCATCCATAGCGATGGGAAGATTACCTATAAAATCATAGAGGAAATCGAGCATGAAACGAAAATAGGACTTCTTACCAAGAATAAAGACCGATTCCAAGTAATAGCCGATGGAAAGACCTACAACACCCTCCTTGCTGCGGTAACTTTTATCAAATGAGAAATAGGCGATTCGGTCTCTATTCGTGTACCGAAAGGAAAAGATGCAACCTATGCTGCAATTGAGGCTATAATCCCCAAAACACTCTCCAAAGAATAAGAATTCTCGGAAAAACTCGTTCTTTAAGATTAAATCTCCGTTTCCTCGTTCTCCGTACAGTCGTACGGTTCACTCCGGTACGGGGGTTTGCACTTAAATTACTTCGTTTTTACAAGAATTCTATAATTTAGAAAAAACATTTTCCTAAAGGAAAATGTTTTTTATTGTCATTTCCCCTTGATTCCTACGGTATTTTGCGTATATTCAGAGTATCCATTATTTCCATAAATATTTTTCCTATGACTCGACTCAGAAACAGATCAGATTCTTCTCCTATCGGAGGAAACTCTTTTTCCTTTATTGTTCCTTTTGCTATAGCGCTTATTGTCCTCATCGTCATAATCCGTTATGTATTCTCCTCTCCTACTACGGAAAACCACACCGGATCTTTTATGACCGTTACTCCCAAACAGGAACAATCAGAAATATATATCTATATGTCCGGCGATTCCAAGAAGCGCATCGACGGAGCGACAAAAATGTATGCAACAGACAGCAAGCTCGTTGTTTCTCTTGGGGAGGCCGAAGTAGGCTTCGAGAATAGTGCTTCGAAACTATTCATAGACAAATGAGGCGAAGTAAAATACGGAGGGGTTATCGATGGAAAACAAACCGTTTCTCTTGAAAATGCCGATATGCTTGCCGACTCAAGCACGAATGATATGATCATAAAACTGAAGAATTTTTCTGTAACACCGAGCGATAATTCTGTTATTATCCTCAGTCAAAATACTATTGCCAGCAATATCTATGTTCTGAAAGGAAGCGCTCTGGTAGAAGATTATTCAAAAAAATCAACAAGCACGAGCGTGGGAGTGGGACAACAGCTTACTATTATGAAAAACGATCTCTCCGGAAATACTCTCCAATTTTCCAGTAAGATTGAACCTTTGAGCGATTATATTAAGACTACCAATCTCTTCATAAACCACAACGGAGATTCTCTCCTCAGTTCCATAATCTCCTCGAATGGAACAGGAAGCATCGATGCCTCATGATCACTTCTCATAAAGAACGTGAAAACAGGACTCATCATTACCTCGCCGGAAGATGAGTCAACAGTAGATACTAATGAGATAAATATAGAAGGAAAACTTATGAATGCAGAAATAACAAAGGTAACCATAAACGATAAGGAAGCACTTATAGACAAAGAACAGAAGAGTTTTATCTATAAAAGCTTTCCTCTCGCAAGCTCCAGCAATAATATAGTCTACAAAGCCTATGATAGCGAGGGCGGTATCCTCGCCAAGGGTATCCTTACCATCTATACCTCACAAAAAATAGGAAAAGAGGATGCCAGCAAAAAGCCGTCCGTTACCACCTATCCCATTTCTGATAAAGATTTCAGAATCATTTCCCCGACGGAAAATCCCTATAAAACAACCGATGATGTCATACGCATAGAAGGTCGTGTCAATAAAGGGGTCGTAAAGTATATAACCATCAATGACTATCGTCTTTCCAAGTTTCCACAACTCGGTACTTCTTGGTACTATTTCGCCAACAAGGATTACGGAACCATGAATGATGGGATTAATCTCTATACCATTAAATATTACGGAGAAAATGACGAACTTCTCTTCACGAATCTCTTTACCATTGTCAAAGAAAAACTCGAAGAGACCATGCCTACGGTTATTCCTACAAGTACCGGTACGACCGCCACAGGAAGTAGTACACAAGGGTAATAAATCTTCAGGAGATTCCTGATTCTCTAGAAAGTGAATTTTGCAGAGGTCTCTTTAATTTTTTGTCTTTAGAAGAGTATGTTCAAAAATGAACGGGGAAATTCCATTATCGAGGTTATGGTGGTTATCGTGATTCTCACTATTGGAATCACAGGAGCGTATGGCATTCTCGATAGCGGACAAAAGCTCTCCGCAACATCAGAAAATCGCATCAAGGCCATCAATATAGCTCGCGAATGAATGGAGTCTGTAGAGAATATCCGCGATACGAATTGGATCAAGTTTTCGAGCGATTATGAGCACTGCTGGAAGGTAAAAGATTACAATGCCGAATGTATCGGCGTTTCCTGAAGAGAATTTTCTTCGGGATCATATGTTCTCGTTCAAAGTGGAGTACTCTGGACACTTTCCGGAACCATAGTTCCAAGTCCGACATATAGCACCTACAGAGATCAGTTCCCCCTATTTCTTAACGACAAGGGGCTCACGAGTAATTCCGGAAGCAGTACGAAGTGCACTTCCTCAATAACTGCCAATTGCAGGACGATTTACACAAGAGAAATTCAGATCAGTCATCCGGATAGCGATCATATGAAGGTAAATAGTATCGTCACTTGGGTAGATTCTTCGAAAAGGTGATCCCACACTATTAATCTGGAAACCATTCTCACGAATTGGAAAAAGAAGTTTTAAAAATACTCCGAGAGAATTTCTCTCGGAGTATTTTTAAAAACATTATTCTGTAACCACTATTTCTCTGTCAGTTGATCGGAGTGTTCTGTCAGAATATGTCACGGTAATTTTTACGGTGTACTTCCCTTTTTCAAGATAGGTGTGTGTCGGGGTTGGTTCCCCGGAAGTATTTCCATCTCAGAAGTCCCAAGAATATGTTTCGATTTGTCCGATAGTGCCATTCGTATCAAAATCTATTGGTTTCCCAACAATTCCGGATGATACGCTCGTATTGACTATAATCCGCTTTGGAGCATCTTTGAGCACTATTTTTCTCGTCGAGAATTCTCTGGTTCCATCGTCTCGTACCACCGTAAATGTGATGGTATATTCCCCGGGGAAATTATAACGATAATCTTGAATCGCATCCCCTTCGATAGATCATTTCCCTTCTCCGAAATCATACATAAATTTCGTAATCGTTCCTGTTTTCGGGATACTTGCAGAGCCGTCGACATGGACGGTGGCTGGAGCGTATTCGGAATCTTGCGAGAGCTTCAGAGAGAGGGCGATATCCTTCTTTGCCGGCTCAAAAATTATCTTCTCTTCTATCAGAGACGATATATTTTTTTCTGTGTCGGTAAAAGTGTACCGTACTCCAAAAGTATAACGTTTTTCCTCTATGAGCTCATAGGTAACTTTATTTCCCGTTTTTTCGAATACAGCGTCTCCGTTGAAATCCCATTCCACGTTTGCAAGTTCATACCCATAATTCTCCACTTTCACGTCTGTTGCGTCAAACTGTACGCTCATGGGAATGGTTACATCGGTAATATAATACGCTCTAAGTGCCTTACTATAGGTATCGTCGAGAAGAGATTTACCGGAAGTATCGGTAATCTTCAGGAGCGATTCTGTGCGCAATCCCTTCGTGAATTCCAAAGGATGGAGCATAGAGAAATTATCATGTAATTCCGTAGTATTTCCAGCCGAATCATTCAAAAACAATGCCACTTTAACATCGGAATATTCTGAAAAAGTATAGGTGCATGTCTCCTCTGTTGAAATGGTATTGCCGTTAATAACCCATTTATAACCGGTAATCTCACCATTTTTTACAATTCTGTCCTCCAGACGAAAGAAGTACAGGAGCGGATTTTCCTTGTCCTGTTCATGTATGATTTTGGCAGTGACACTGGAATCCGATTCTTTCGGGATGATAAAGAGCTTATCGCAAGTAGTCCCGGAAGATATATTCAAACAGAGAATTTGAGAATCATTTCCCATAGTAATGGAAAAAATAGCATTGGTACTTACCGGTGTATCGCCCCCATTTTCCGTGTACCAATTGATTTTCCCTAGACTTTTGAGATGGGAGGCGTCATAGGTAATGGACGTCTTGGTTTCTTTTACATCCACCACTCCGGCGATTTGTATCGTGTGAAAGTTGATATTGATAGTTTTTGGCTTGTGGGTGACCCGATCCAACCCCTCATAGACTCCCGTCGGTCTAAATACTTTCGCTTGATCAAAAATACAGATAATACTTTGTTCGGCATTCACTCCGTCGACGATGGAAGAATCTCTTCATTGACATTTCGCACCGTCAAAATCGATTTTATAGCTCTCGATATCCATCATCTTTCCAACAAAATTCGCATCTGATTTCAGGTCAAATTTGAGCTCCAACGGCCCTATGAGGTTATCGAAATTATTCATCTGAGCACTCTCCTTGAATCGTTCGGAGATAAATTTTTCATTGTCATATACTACCACTCCCCCGTTCGGATTTTCATAATCGGTCGCATTGATCTTTTGTACCAAGAAAGCCCAGAGGGTAATTTCAGAAAAAAGCAAAATACCAAAAAATACTGAAAAAATAATGGAGATTGTTTTCTTTTTCTTATATTCTTTCTTGGTCAAAATAGCTTTGAATAGATACACGATCCACACGATGGAAAGAATAAAGGTAACCACTCCGAATATCGCGCTGACGAGCTGTCTAAGGAGATGTGCTATATCCCCCGGATTGATCCCAAAAGAGATAAAAAAACTCGCTTGACCGGGATTGAAGACTATATAAGCAAGGAACGCACCGAAAAATATGAAAGCGACTAGCAAGATGGCTCAAACCATTCGCAAAAAAGCAAGGGCATTCATCGATTTTTTTGAAGATTTCTTTATTCCTTTTTGAGGAGCGGGAGAGGATTTATTGTCTCCCGTTTTAGCATCTGAGATAAAATCAGACAAGAGATCTACTTCTGATACCTCGGAGGATTGCGTTTTGGAGGCTCATAAAATCTCACTGAGAAGACCTCCTGATGAAACCGAAGAATCTTCGCCTGAAGGAGTATGTGTATTTTTGCTAGCATCAGACATAAGAACGAGGGATTATACGTTACAAAATTTGTCATTTCGACGAAAAAACTATTTGAGCCAATCCGGCAACTCATCGGAAGTCGTAGAAATTACTGGTCACTCAGAGATAACCGGCATCGGTTTTTGCTTTTTTGGTCGAGGAGAAGGGATGTGTTCTTTTATTTCTGAATTATCTTTCTTTCCCTCTTCTTTTATTGCCGATGTTTTGGTTTGTTTTTTGGAAGATGGACTCGGTTTCTGTTTTGATTCAGCTTTCCCTGAAAGAGAAGGCACTGCACCGGAAACACTCGAAGAATCTTTCTTTGATTCATCTGATTCATCACTCGAGACTGTAGGTACGGTAGTAGCGCTCTTGAGCCAATCCGGTATATTTTCATAAGAAGATGCGTCTTCTGTTTCTGTTACAATCGGTGTATTTTTTATCTCTTCCTCCACTTCTTTCTTCAGAGATTCTTGATCGACTCACTGCATCCAAGCAGGCAGATCGGACATACTTTCATCGGAAATACCCATTTGCTCGGTATCGGACACTTTTTGTTCTTTCTGAATTATTTCTTCCAAAGGAGCTTCCTCTATCGGATTATAGGAAGAACTATCTTGCGAAATCTCATTTGCAGCCTCCATTCCCTTGAGCCAATCCGGCAGTTCGGAAGGAGCTTCTGGGGAGATATTCGCCTCGGACACTCCACTTGTAGCATCTGGTATCGTTTCCTGAAGAGAATCTGATGTTTGATTATCTTCAAGAGGGATTTCTTCGGATGTAGGGATACTATCTTCTGATGTGAGAGAAACACCCTCTGTTGCATCGGAATGGGAACTCAAGCTGGTGGATTCTTTTAGCCAATCCGGAATAGTGGCATTCTCTACAGTAAGTGAAGCGGATGTCACGCCGGACTCGACACTCTCCGTTTCCGAAGTACTGTCTATTCGGGTATCGGGTGTGATATTTGCAAGCACGTCGAGTGCGGGGGTTTTTTCTTCCTCCTGAACAACGATTGACGGAGCGGAAGCTAACGGATTGAAAGAGGGGTTTTGAATCGGTTTTTTCCCAGACATCTTGTCTATGATGAAATCCTGAAATCCAAGATTTTCATCCTTATTTAGTATCTTAAAATATATGAAAGCGGAGAGAGTCATGAGGATAATACCAAGAAGAACAAAACCGAGAATTTTTCCAAACCCGAGAATGAAATCAAGTATTCCTCAGGAGCTGGTAGTGCTTTCAACTGCGGGCGCACTTGCCGGGATATTGTTCTGTCCACCGTAGATAATAGTCTGAAGTTGCGATTTGATGATATTTTTATCCTTTACCTCGATGGTCGTATCATCCTTTATCGCATTAAGAATGAATGTCCCGAGTTCTTTATTGAGAGCTGTATTGGTTGGATGCGAGATGATATCGTCAATATTCTTCATAATCTCTGCATACGAAGAATTGGTTTTTGGGATAAGCGATTTAAGCACTTTTGTTGCCAAACCTATGTCATCCTTCACCTGTGTGTCAGAGAGCAGAAACCCTTCAAGGAGAGAATAAAAAACTTCTTTTGATTTTGTATCAAGGGCGGAACTCATATCGATATATGTTTCGAAATCGATAATGGTTTTTGTTTTTTCACGAGTATCGAACCAGGTTTCCTGGAGTGCGGTGAAGTACTGCATCATCTTCAAACGATCCTGTTCCTTGGAACCTCGGATAAGGTCTTTGAGGCGTTCAAGATTCACCTTGTCCGTTTCGGAAATATCCTTTGATAACACTTCGGAAAGGGATCCAGAAAGGCTCTCTATACTCACTCAAGTAACAAAATCATACACCACGGTGATATCTTTTGTCGCAATAATGCTATTATTCGAATCATAGAGGCTAAGTTTCATGATCTTTTCCTTGGCGGTCGCATCGGTATTTTTCAAAACAAATACACCTCCGTTCATAGAAGAATCCGTTCCCTTATTATCGATATCATCGGTAGGATCTCCGTTGAGATTGGAATCCACAGCTATGTCCGTATCGATTCCATATTTCGCGATAGTTCCTGCGGATTCACCGAGATAGAGATAGAGTTTCTCCGAACCATTCGTTATATGGATAACATCATTATCAGCGGAGGGATAAGAAAAATAGATAATCTTATCCGAAGCTTTTTTTATTTTCAGAGCGTTGACGATGTCTTTCCTGAGGCTGGTAGACACACTTTTCGTATCTGTTCCGTCAGAAACTTCGAGAGTTACCTCTCCAGAAACCGGATTCTCTCCAAAGTCATACGTGAAAGAGTCAGAAGTGGTGGAAGTGGTATCTAATAGTGACCATTTTACGTTGGTATAGAGACCCTTTGTGGTATTGAGGAAAACAAATTTCTTTCCGATAGCGATATATTCAAGGTTTGGCACTATTTCATTCTTCACGGTGATAGCTTGATACTTGGTGTTGGAAATCCCTTTATAGGTAACCTTTACCTTGAAATTGAAATTTCCCGGCTTGTCATATGTATGACTTACTATCGGAGTATTAGTCGTTTCTTCGTAAAATCCGTCACCATTGTAATCCCACTTATATTCCGCCTTACTTGCCAAATCAGTTCAGAGGATATTTTTGGCTGAAACGACGAAGTCCACTTTTTGATCTACGGATATACTCGTGGAGGAAGCTTTGATGGTGATAATAGGGGTATTGATATTATCGGAAACAAGTGTCAGAGAATATCTCTCCGTGCTCATCTCGTCGCTATTTATCTTGAGACCGTTGGAGTCCTCCAAAATAACGGCAAAATAATACTTTGCTCCGATGCGAGGAAGAACGAATACCGTCTTTGGGGATCGGGTAATACGAAAATCCTGTGGCTCCGGATCCTCCTCGGTATAGTAATACCAAATATAGGAAGTAATAATACCATCCTCATCCACTGCATTGTTCGCGGTGACGCTCACCATTACGGGATCCGTATCGATCTTGTCGGCAACAATAGCAAGAGAAGAGAGTTTTGGAGAGAGATTTTCCACTTTCACATATGCTCGCTCAGTATCCTGAACACCCGTTTTTTGACTACGAACACTGAGCGTAATAGGAAAACATCCAAGTTCATCAAACTTATAACTGAAATCCTTTTGGGACGAATTTCTGCTTCCATACTTCCAAGTATAGGCGATTCCCTGACTGGTTCCATCGGTATTGACACTATTTTCCGCACTCATAGTTATAGCTTTTGCGCGATCGATGACAAATGCCTCTTTTCCGTCGCAGGCATCGGGCGTTGGTATGATCTCATCGTTATCACGCTTAATGGTGATAATGGAAAATGGACTCGTACTATCCATTACATACACCTTTCGAGAGATGGAATTACTATCCGAGTTACGTCCCTGAACGATCAAGTTTACAGAATAGGTTCCTGCTTTTTTATAGATATGACTCACTCTTCCGGTCGTACTCGTATCGGTTTCACCGTCCCCAAATTGCCACTCGAATGTTTGTGCCTCCTTGGAATCGGCGATCAAAGAAAGGGAAGATCCGGCCCGTACGATTTTCGGAGAAGTGATGAGTCGGATAGAGAGAAGAGAATTGATGGTAATATCTTTATTGGATGAAACCGTCTTTCCGTCTTTATTGGATACTTCCAGAGTAACATGGTGCGTACCAATGGTATCAAAAGTATATCTTCCCATTGCCCCGTTACGAATCGGGCTTGCAAGATCACTGCGAACGCCATCAACTATCCATGCATAGGCCAGATTTCCTCCATCCAAATTATCGGGATCATAGCTCTTTGTCGCATCGAATATAAGTACATTGGGTGATTCTGCATTCAAAGTCTTCGTATCGAAGGATGCAACGGGATCACGTCATTCGATAGTGATTATGAGCGTGTCATAATCCTCTTTTCCGTTGGAGGCAAGAGTTCGGAGCTTTACGGCATATTTCCCGGTTCTCGGAAATTTGTAGGAGATATTTTGGAGATTGGAAGTAAAGAGCGATTTTTCACTCTCGAGTTCGGTAATCTGCCAAGAATACCCAAGGTTCAAGTATGCGGCCGAAGCGGAAGCATTGAAATGAAATTCATCCCGAGGAAATCCATTGATTTTATCGGATCTGATGCTTGAGATAGGATCACGAATTTCGATCTCTATTTCTTTGATAACTTTTTGGTTCTCATTGGTGGTTACCTCCATCTTCAGTCTATAAATTCCCTCGTTGGAATATATCTGACGATCGAGCGACGGAGAATTATTATACTGAGCGATATTTCCATTTCCAAATTCAAAACGGGTCGCGATGAATCTGGTTCCAGCAGCCGGAGTGGATGCGGTTGCATCTATAAGAAGCCCCTGACGACCTTGTGCGGGCGTGAATTTTATCTTATCGAGATTGGAAACATATATTCCATTGATAGCGAGGGAGATATTTCCAAGCTTTGGAAGTACGTGTATATTCGTGGAGGAATCAAAAGGAAGAACATCTGTTTTTCCATTTTTATTTCGGCTCGAAGAAAGGATATTGAGAAAAACGGTATACGTACGTTCCTCCGGAAAAGTATAGGCGAGAGACGGTCCGGTTCCGAGAATAGTCCTCTGTCAGAGAGCGGATCGAATCCACCAAATATAACTTGTCTTCGGGATGGTCACACCTGACGGATCCACCACTTCGGAAGCTCGAAGAGTTACCGTCAGTGGGGCATTTCCTGTCGCCGGAGATGCAACAATCTTCCCCTTAATACGACCGAGTTTCACTTTCGTGAGGTAATCATTGAGATTTTTTGCGAGATTGGCAATAGCCGTATCGGAATCCGGAGTTTTCTTTACGAGTGCGATGGCGGTGATAAGGGAGTTCGCGAGATTGGTATTGAAAATAGTATCATTGGAGTCTGAAAATGTCGCCATAGAGGATTTTACGAGGGATTCAAGATTCGCGAGAGTTCCTACGGTAATTCTATTATTTACCTGATATTCACGATCAAGAGTAGAGCTCAATAACTCAATCTGTTTTTTGTAATTATCAAAGGTGTTCGTATCATATTCCGTATAAGCATACGTCGTCTCGATAAAGGAAGGAAGTTTAAAAGCATTATTGAGAACACCTCCGACACCACCCGATCCTATGAAGAACTTGACTATGGAATAAGCAAGAAAGATAATAACGAGCCCGATAATCACATGAAAGATGGTCGCTTTTGATTTCTTCACCTTGTCCTCATCTCCTCCTGCCGTCAGAACATTGAATCCGGCATAGATGATATAGATCACTCCGACAATCCCGAGGAACATAAGAAGATAAGCGATGATATCCTGAATATATTGGGAAAACTTTCGGGTTTTTTCGATATCGTTAATATTCCCGCTCACGATCTGGGTACCACGATCGAGCGAACAGTAACTTGCGGAAGCGGGGTCGTTGCTATTGCAATAATTCACGGAAGTGGTGGAAGTACAATCCGCCCAGTTAAAAAGATTGCAGGCCGAAGCAAAGGAAGAAAAAGAAAGGAATGCTACAAGAAAGGCTGTAGCAAGAGAGAGAAAATATGTTTTTGTTTGGGAAAATAGACGCATCTTGGGTGCTTTTAAAAAATAAATCTGTTTCGATTCTAGCACATCCGAAGATAAAAAGCAAGAAATATAAACTTTTTTTTGATTCTTTTTCTCTTCGTCCGAAGAAAATGCATTTTGAAAAAAGAAAATTCCATCACTTTGAATTGTCCCCGAAAAGAGAAGTGAATGTCTCCTATTTCACCTTAAACCGGTACACCATATCCCAATCCTCTGACGGAGGATTGATGATGAATTCATCACAGCGATCGATGAATTTTTTCGATGGCGTATCCCCTATTTTCTCGAAAAGCGCTTTCGCTTCGATAAATTTACGTGATCGATAGAGAGCGATGGCTTGTCCATAGAGCTCTACTTTGCGAAGCTCTTTAAGTTTTTTTATAAAGTTCTGTGATGGGATATTCCATATTTGCTTGAATTTTTCAATGGATGTATCATATTTTTTTTCTTTGAATCCCTTCAGGGACTCTCTGTAGAGTTCAATTTTTTCTGCTTCTAAGCGGTCATTGAAGCCGAGAAGCTCATAGATTTTTATCGGTTTTGTCTTTCCTTTTACGGTGATGATATCAAGTTCTCGTACAACAAACCGATCCTTTCATATCTGAGCGTACGTATCCTCACTGATAATGATATTGGTTCCGTACTGTTTATTGATCGACTCCAGACGAGAAGCGAGATTCACCGTATCTCCAAGAGCAGTATAATCATATCGTTTCGAGCATCCGAAGTTTCCGATAATCGCCTTTCCGGTATTGATTCCTATGCGCATATCGATAAATGTTTCGCATCCAAGCTCTTTGATCGCGGCACGGACTTTCTCGAGCGCTTGACGTTGCAATAATGCGGCTGTGCAGGCATTATTCGCATGACGAGGAAGATCGAGTGGTGCATTCCAAAACGCCATAATCGCATCTCCGATGAATTTATCGATCGTTCCTTTTTCTGCGAGAATAATCGAGGACATTTCCTCGAAATAGATATTGAGAATCTTTCCCAGTTCTTCGGGTTTCAGATTCTCCGAGAGGTCGGTAAAACCGGCAAGATCCGAAAAGAACACCGTCACTTCGCGCTCCGCTCATCCGAGATGCATACTGTCAATCCCGAGTTTGATAAGTTCGTTTGCCACATCCTCCGAGATATATCGGGAAAAAATCGCTTTTACCTGATCTTTGGACTTACGCTCTTCGATGAATTTCTTGAAATAAATAACCAGACTAATTACCGCATATGAAACAATGAGGGGAAATATCTCCACTACGATGCCGAGGTACTGAAATATCCCGAGCGATATCAGTATGTAGACTGCGATGATACCAAATGAAGATATCACTCCGTAGACAATATGATTCATCCCGGCGAGGATACACCCGCAAATGAAAATAAGAAGGATATTCCTGAGGAGAAAATCATAGAGATTTTCATAATCGATAAATTTCTCTGTGGTGAGCGTGTTATAGAGGTTTGCATGAATCATCACCCCCGGCATAACGGTCGAGGTATCGTACGGAGTCAGAAACTCATCATGGATATCCGGTGCCGTAGCTCCAACGAAAACCACTTTTCCGGCAAATAAACTGGAACGGCTCGAATTTTCGAGCACATCGATAAATCCCACTGTTTTATACGCAGAAGTAAAAAAGTTTATATTTATGTGCCCATCGTCAACAGGAATCTGTGTCCCGTTTTCAAAAACAATGGCACTGTCTGTAACATTCGGATTTTTCAGATTATGGGAAATGCGATACGCCTCAATACTTATGGGAAGTATGGAATTCTCTCCTTTGTCATAGAGACGCACACGATTGCGATAATCCGGGAGACTGAAATTAAAAACATTGAACGAATTATAGGAAGTGGTATTGATAATCCCCATACTTTCTTTATAGCTTCCCTCTCCGAAAAGATCTGTTTGAAGCAACTGGGATTTTTCATTGTACTCGGCTCCGATAATCACATTCGGATTTTTCTGCAAGATATCCGTGAGTTCGCGATCGCAGGCTTCGTTCTCTCCTTTTTGATAAAACACCGTATCCATCACCACAACCTTCGGATCTCCGTAGAGAATATTTCGGATGAGCGTCGCATAGTCGCAACGAGTGATATCCTGATATCTCTTGAATTTATTGGAATTGAGCGTCTCTTCATCGAGCGCAACCACGATGATATCTTTGTCTATCAAACCCTTATTCAGACCGAAGTACGACGATACGATCGTATAATTGGAATACAGAGCAAGGAGAAAAAGAAGAACCAAAATAACAAGAGTCACGATTCCATAAAAAAGAAAATCTCATTTTTCTATTTTCATATTGCGAAACCAAGTAATTATTTTATGAGTCATCGGAAGTGAAGTTGAAGTTTATTATCTGGAGTATTTTTCGTCGATATGAGCGTAGTGATGTCCACATCGAATCGTTCGGGATTGGCGTACATAAATTTATTCTCTGTTACGAGAGCATCATATATTTTCTCTCCTGTTTTCACATCGATGGAACTCAGAGGGATTTCGGAAAGTATTCGGGAATCGATGATTTTCTTGTCCTGAATATCCATCGTTCCTGCAATCGTGAAGCTACTCAGAAAATCCTTGTTTCCGTCGAACTCTTTTTTTGCCTCATCTCCCCCAAGTATTGTCGCAACACGATTCAAGAAGGTAACAACATTATCGGGATTGAGTTTCAGGGTCAGAGTAGCAATATCCTCTTCTTTTTCGACTCCGCCGATTATTTCCAACACTTCCGTATCGAGAAATGCATCGATGATTTTCCCCTCCTCTTCCTTGGAGTTTTCGCGAAGCGGTGAATTTTTTTTGCTTACCACCAGAGTCGCGAATATCTCTTTTAAGAACTCTGCACGAGCATCGGATGAAATAAGTTTCCCTTTATTTTCGTCATACGCAAGCATAAGACTATCTGTCAAATCTTTCGGTGCGCCGAAGAACTCCAGTGTCGCACGATCGAGATGATTGAGACTATAGGCAACAGCACCGCTTCCATCAATACGGAAAGTGATATCTATGTCTCCGGCACCGAAACTGCGTTTATTGAGGTATACCTTCACGGTTGCATCCATACTCGGATGTTCCTCGTCCTCGAAGTTATAATCTCCGAGAAACCCAATACTCATACTCGAGAACTTTTCCTGAAATTTCATCCCTCCGAACTCAGAAAGAGCTTTACCGTCACCACTCACCATGGTTCCAAGTTCGAAGTCAAATTTCCCTTTCTTCGGAATCTTGGTTACCGCTGCCTGGTAGGATCGGAAAGTCTCTTTCCAGAGGTTCTTGTAGTACAAAACATCGTGTTTTGTTTCTTCTTTATTCCAGAAACAAGACGAAAGACTCGAAGTGAGAAAGATGGCGAGAAATATGGCGAGAAGAGGTTTTTTCATAGTATAAATTTATAAAATACTTATTCCAGAACTTTCGCAAAAACGAAGTAATTTGAGTGCAAACCGAGTACCGGAGTGAACCGTACGACTGTACGGGGAAGCTATTTAGCTCCCCTTGTGGGCTGAAGAAACGGAGGTTTAATCTCAAAGAACGAGTTTTTCCGAGAGTTCCCTTATTTGAAGAATATATTGAAGAGAATCTTCGCTACCTCCGCTCGGGATATCGGATCGTTCGGTCGGAACTTCGTCGCGGTTGCGGAGATATATCCGAGTTTCTTGGCAGTCGATACATACGGAGCTGACCAGTCAGTGGATTTTATGTCACCATAGGTATATTTTGCATCGAAACTCTTTTTCACTCCTGAGAAGTTTATGATAATCTTCATAGCTTCGGCTCGAGTAATCGGTCGGTTCGGTTCGAAATTTACATTGGTTGCGGAGATGAATCCAAGTCTCTTGGCTGTCGATACATACGGAGCCCACCAATCGCTCGTTTTTATATCTGCGTAGGTGTAAATTTTATTGAATAGAGCGGTAGTTCCCTTGGAAAGATTCGCCATCTTCAGAAGCTCTGCACGAGAGATGCTACGATTTGGTTCATAGGTTGCATTGGTTCGTGCAATTCTCTTTTCATTGAGCTTCGTGATATATGGGCAGAACTCGCTGGTCTTTTCCACGTCCTTAAATGGACCACAAGGATTTAGAATAGAAACAGCCGGTGTCGCAACAACTGTACCCGAAGAGATTTGTGTTGCTGAAGTTGTTGTAGTAGTGATGGTTGTTGCTATTTTACTCGTATCCTCCGTACCGTTTGCATACGCGATATAACTGTCCCCAGAAACAAGACTCACGGTTTTTTTGAGGAAACTGTTGTAGATATCAATCTTTCCCTCGATAAGTTT
>DNKW01000026.1:0-4341 GCA_003488655.1 Candidatus Altimarinota bacterium
TTTTTACACCCGCCCGGGTGGTGGAATGGTAGACACGTACGCTTGAGGTGCGTATGCCGAAAGGTGTGTGGGTTCAAGTCCCATCTCGGGCACCAATTTGATAAAAATATATCCTTCGTGAAAACGAGGGATATTTTTTGGCAAAAAGATACAAGAGAGATGTAGCTTGAAGCCGTAGTCTTCCGGATTGTCCGCTTGTGGCAATTCGGTACAATGCTAATGATTTGGCATTGTAGACAAGGAGTTTTCTGAAGCGAGAGTTCGTTTGAAAAACGAAATCGACACTGAAGAAAAAAAGTCCCATCTCGGGCACCAAAGAAAATAAAGAAATCTCATCTGAAAAGATGGGATTTTTTATTTTGTAAATTTCTTTTCCTTCATATAATTCACTCATATATTCGTAATATGTTCGTACTATGTCTCGAAATCCATTGAGAAAACTCGCTCCCGTAGAATCTTTTCTCATCATCACTATCATTGTCCTTCTGATACTGTTTTCCGTATTCTTTATACGAAACGTACAGCTTGCTCATAAAACTGGGGTATTTCAAAGTCATATGCCCATCTCTGAGCTCCTGCTCAAAAACAAACAAACGAATCAGACTTCTGTCAGGGATATAGAATATATCGATGCTTGGATGACTTTTCAGTACATAAACTTCATTTTTGACATAAGAGAAGATTATCTGAAAGAAACACTCTACATTGAAGATGTGCGCTATCCAAATATCTCAATCGGACGATATATAAAAAATCAAAAACTTGATAGTGCGATCTTTATCAAGGAAGTTAAAGAGAGGGTATTTGAATATATGTCCCTTCATCCGATAAAATAACCGTTCCATCATGCTGAGTTTTTTTCTCTCCTCTCTTCTTATCTATAAATACGCGATTCTTTTTCTCGTGATTTTTATCGCGTCTTTTGGGTTTCCCATTCCTGCAACCGCTCTCCTTATAGCCGCCGGGGCGTTTGCAGCACAGGGGTATTTTGATGTATATACTATCTTCTTTTACGGGTTTTTTGCAAGCATACTCGGAGATATCGCCGGGTATTTTGTCTCTCTTCGATATGGTCGAGATATTCTCATACGCATTGGATTCAAAAGTCTGCTTGCTTCCCAGAAATTCCAAACGTTAGAAATTCTCTTCTCTCGTCATTCTGCGCTCACTATTTTCTCGAGTCGATTTCTCACGACAAGCCTCGGTCCCACGGTCAATATCCTCGCAGGAATCACGAAAATACCTTATAGGAAGTTTCTTTTTTATGATATCACCGGAGAGCTTATTTATATCACCCTCTTTTCCGGCCTCGGATACATTTTCAGTGACCAGTGGGAAGCGATATCTGCGATATCAGGAGATACTACCGCTATTCTCGTTCTTGCCATCATTCTTCTTGTTTTATTTACCATCGTATGGCGCGCAAAAAATGGGAGGAAATAGTATCTCCCGATTTTTCAGGAGATACGGGAGTTATATGGAGATAATCATCGGGATAATCATCGGGTTTCTCTCAATCTTATGAAGAAGGAACGTCTCCAAGTCACGACGAATAATTTTTATGAGATCTTTTTCTTCAATATCCGGAATATCTTTAAGAGTATCCTCATAGGAAGCGCGAGCCCTTTTTATAATCATCTTGTGTACCTCACGAACTTCATCCAGATAGACAAGACCGCGAGTCTCAAGCTTCAGATGACCAAGAAGCATTCCTGTTTTTTCATCTGCTTTGAACACCACCGTCACTACTCAGGCTTTCATCATCTGGGCACGAGCCTCTATGACATGGCTTGTTGCCACACCGATACTGTACCCGTCAACGATGATCTCATCGAGGAGGAGCTTGAAGCTCTGTTTAAGGACAACTCCTTTTTGATCGATGTCTAAAATCGATCCGTTATTGGCAAGGAAGATATTTTTATCGAGGATATTTACAGCCATAGCGGTCTTCTTGTGAGCAACTCGCATAAAAAGTTCTCCGTGAACGGGCATGAAGTTACGGGGACGAATGAGATTCAATAGAATTTTTTGCTCTTCCCCCGAGGCATGCTTATCCTTATCGATAGTCATTCCGTCTTTCGTGAAAAGAGTAGCGTCCGACTGAATAAGTACATTCATAATATCTGCAAGACTTCGCTCATTTCCCGAAGTCGAAGTGGAGGAAAGAATAATCGTATCTCCCGGCTGAATCTTCACGATGGGATGATCTCCGTGAGCCATGCGGTACAATCCGGAACCTTCCTCTCCCTGACTTCCCGTGGTGAGGATAATTTGATTATTCTCTGGCAGGGAATCTATCTTGCTCGTAAGAAGTTTCGTAGAGTTTGGATTACATCGGAGAAGTCCGAGTTCTTGGCCAAGATTCACATTTTCCATTATGCCTCGGCCATTCAAAAACACCGTTCGTCCCGTTTTTTCGGCTGATTCGATTATCTGTCCCATACGTCCGATAAGGCTCGAACATATCGCGATAATAATACGCCCCTCGGTTTTGGCAATAACCTCATGGAGTTCTGCTCCGATTTCTGCTTCCGTTTTAGTGAAGCCCTCTTTCATAGAATTGGTGGAATCACTCATCAAAAGATCGATTCCGCGTGCCCCGATTTGCTCAAGTTTTGCCATATCCGATTTCTTTTCGGAAGAGGGAATGGGATCAAGCCTGAAATCGCCGGTATAAACAAGTTTAGCATTTGGAGTCTCGATATACATCCCGACCGCATCAGGAACACTATAATTCTGTCGGAAAAAATCTATCTTTACGTTCGGAGAGACTGAAAAAATACCATCGTCAGGGTTCACGGTATGGAGACTGACTTTCTGAAGGATTCCTGCATTTTCGAGATGCTGTCCAATCAGAGCGATAGTCAGTTTCGTACCATACACTTTTGGGTATCCAAGAGCCGGCAAAAGGTGTTTGAGTCCACCAATATTGCTTTCCGATCCGTTCATTATGACTATCGCCCGAATCTTCTGTTTCATAGGAAGGAGAAAGGAGATGTTCGGGAGAGAATATTTTGCTCCAAGCATATTGCTTTCCGGAGATTGAATACCCCCACCAAAAAGAAGTATCTCATCTCCGTATTGGCACATGCTCATATTTTTTCCGATTTCATTCTGTCCTCCGATGGCGATAACACGTGTCTGACCGCTCTGGAGGGGAGGAAGAAATTGTGGTTTTGTCTCTGGGAATATGTTCGCCACGGTACCGGACATGGAAAAATGAGAATGAGACTCTTCCCGCGTTTCTTCTCTCTTACGCACTGCTTTTGGCTCTATTTCCGATTCCGCTTTTTTCTGGACGGGAACAAAGGCTTCCTCGATATTGGGAAGGTATTTTTTTACCTCCGGAAGAGGTTTTTTCAAAGTATTTGGAAGATTTCTGGTATCAAGGATATCAGAATCGAGTTCTGTGAAAAAATCATTCATATGTTTATTGTGAAGAAAGTGATTTAAAAAAAGGGGAAGGAGTGTTTAACGACTTTGAAAAAGTGAGTATACCTACTATTTTATATAATACAAATATTTTTTAGTATCTACGGGAACCTTTGTCGTATCCCAATTATAGTCTTTTGGAACATCTATTCAAAAAGAAGTATCTATGAATGCGTCCATTCCGAATACTTTGTATTTGAAAAAGTCATACTTTTTTTGTAAAATAGTATCTTTCTTGGCTCGTTTGAGAAAATCTTCGTTGTGAAATACATACCAAGAAAATGATTCCGAAAAATCCTCATACTTATTGGAAAGCGCATATCCAGAAACAAAATTCGTCATTTTTTGCTCCTTTTTCTTGGTGTTGAAAGATTCCCAGGAGAGTGCGTAAAAAACATCGGATGGATCCGCAAAGAATCCTTTTTTCAGATAGAAGATATCGACAATATGTCCAAGCTCATGAACAAAAACCTTCAGTTGTTCGGAATCGCTCGGAATGGTCGTGGAAAGAATAAGTTTGTTTCCAACAACCTGCCCTCTCGGTTCCTGTCTCTCACTATCCAACACGAGGTGGAGAGGAGTGGTCTTTGTTTGAAAATACGACGATTGTATAATTTCTTTGAGGTGATTCACTACATCATTGTCGATTTTCGTATAATCCGGATTGAATGCAATGGTCAATGAAGGTTTTACCGCACTTTTCTTCGGTATAATTACCTGTTGTTCTGTAAATACCGGAGAGATCGGCACTTCCTGGTTTTGTATCGACGCACTATCAAAAGTCGTTTCAAAATACGGCCCAGATACCGTATTATACCCGAAAAAGAGGAGAAAAAAAACGGTCGTATAGAGGAAGAATTTGAGAAAATCAGTATGGGTAAAATGCATAGGCGGAGTGGTATATTTGAG
>DNKW01000026.1:4432-15033 GCA_003488655.1 Candidatus Altimarinota bacterium
TTTGAGGCTCGGTTATTTTTAGATACAAGGAAGATTCCTGCCTTCGCAGGAATGACAATACTGCTTATTTCTTATTACCCGATTCAGTAAATCAGATTCACGAGAGCATTCACTATCGGAAATGAGAGGAGCATAAGGACAAAACCAATGATAGAGAATTGCAACGCCGTTTTTGCCTTTTTTACCTTCTCCCCATCTCCGAGAGCCGTAACATAGAGAATGGCCGCAAAGACGATTCCTCAAACGGAAAGAATGGATCCAACGAGGATAAGTTGATTGGTAATACTTACGACTTTTGCTTTTACCCCTCATGCTATACTATAATCATTAGAGGTAACGGAACCTACCGGAGCACACCCCTCGAGAGCTCACTGAACGCTTCCGTTTCCGTCATAAGAACATTCCGCGAATATGGGGGAAAGTGAAAGAAAGGTGAAAGAAACGAGAATGAGTGAGTATATGAATTTTTTCATAATGGGGAAAATTACAGTAAAGAAATGAGGGGATATTAGAACGTGAATCCTGTGACAATCTTGACGACTATATAAGCAAGTGGCATAACCGCGAGCCCGATAACGACATATATAAGTGATTTCCAAGCATTTTTAAACTCTTCTTCTTTTCCTTGTGCAGTAAAAAGCATGAACCCGATATAGAGAAAAACGGAGACACTCACAATTCCAAGAAGACCCATAAAATACACTTGGATATTTTTGAGGAAGTTATCTTTAAGGGTGACATTTGTGCTACTGTTCGCACTATTGTCACCACCCCCAACCTGAAGCAGGGACTGAGTCACGCCCACTGGAGAACTTCCGGGAATAGGTGAAGAATTTGAGGGAGCTGGCAATGGAACATTTTCGCAATCCAATGTTATATCGAGAGGGCAGTAACATTCATAGCCATCCTGAACCAAAGGACATTCTCTTACGGCGGCAGCGCCTATATCAAATCCACTCAAAAAACACAAACTCGATAGGAGGAAACTCACAATTCATTTTTTCATATTTCTTTTCATAAAAAATAAATACTTTTTAAATTCTCAAACTATTGACTATATCGATGATAGCATAGGCAATAACGGAAAGGACAACTCCCACAAGTGCATAAATAATCGTATGTTTTGCATGCTTCACTTTTTCATCATTCCCCATGGAAGTGAGAAACTGGAGACCTCCCCAAGAGAGTGCGAGAATGGCAAGAAGCCCAACATACTTGATCGATTCCTTGATGATTTTCACAATGGGAGTTGTCGCTTCCGAAACGCTCTCAAACGGAAGTCCGAGCTTGTCTGGTTGCGGAAGAGTATCGACAGCGCTTACCAAAGAGAAAGAGAACAAGAATGAAAGTATGATAACTATCAAAATAATTGGTTTTCAGAGACCTTTGAAACGTGAAAGAGTTAATTTTAGAACTGTGCAAAAGTGAAGTAGTTTGAGTGCAAATCGAGCACTGGAGTGAACCGTACGACTGTACGAAGAACGAGGAAGCGGAGATTTAAGCTCAAAAAACGAGCTTTTCCGCAGTTCTTTTAGGAGATGAGCCATGAAACAAGTTGTATAATAGAATAAGAAAAGAGTGCTACAACCACCGCCATGATATTGAGCATAATGATGGTTTTTCCTTTTGCTGCCCGATCGGTCGGACCGGTGGTCGATATCATCAGTCCTCCAATCACGATAGAGAGCACCGCAAGTGTCGTGGTGGCTATGAGAAGGTACTTCCCGATATTGGCAAGGAGTGTTTTGAAATTCGTTTTCGTTCCCCCAGTATACCGCTTCTCGGAAGGACTCAAGTCATTGGGATTAAGGGTGAAGGAAGTGCTTGTCATGTCATTGGTGTCTCAAGAAGGAGGAGGTGTGATTGTTGTAGTGGTAGATGTCGGAAGATTCACGTTAATAAGACTCTCAGTTAGATTCGTGGGGGTCGACGAAGGATTAAGAGCATTATTAACAGTAGTGTCGGTTACGCTAGGAGAAACTGGAGTGGAATTACCCAATTGAGTACCATTAATAGTATTTGTAACAGATTGACTTGTGACATTAGTTCCAGCCGAACAATTTGGATCTCAGAGAAAACATTGAGCGGAAACCACTCCAAACCCACCAAAAAAATACACACCAAACAGTACAAGACTCGCAATTTTCTTTTTCATAATTCTGGACGGAGGAAATAACAAACACCTCCATACTATCCATTTTTGCGAAAAAATCCAAAACAATTGCGAAAAAAAGAAAAAAGATATAATAAAAATGTGTCATTCCCTCGAAGGAGGGAATCTACCAAGTATCCCGCAGGGAAAATAATAGGAAAATTTTTACACTGAAATTCAATAATATATTTGAAATATAAGGAATATTCTCCCGTAGGCAGTCCTTTAGGGCCCGTCTTCACGGAAATGACAAGTTAATTTTTTATATCATTTTATCCCATTCTTATGAAAATCCTCATCTCTGTTCTCGCCAATGCAGCCATTCTTTTCGGGGTTGCTTATTTTCTTCCCTATGACACAACTACCGATTCAGGAATTGTGGCAACGGGGGGATGGCAACTCTATATCGCCGGGGGGATTATTCTCGGACTCCTCAATGTCGTCGTGCGCCCTCTTTTAAAAATCGTTGGTTTCCCCTTTATGCTCCTGACTTTTGGACTCTTTATTCTCGTTATCAATGGGATTATCCTGAAACTTCTCGAAAAAGCCATCCAAGCGATTGGGATTAATGGAGTGAGCTATGAGATACACGGTATCGTCATTTTTGCAATTGCGGTTGCAATTTTTACCGTTTTCAATATAGTTGCGAATACTTTAGTCAAAAAATAGTAAGTGTCATTTTATTCTTTCTTCTCATTTTTATGCTGAAAATATTCTTTATTATCCAAATCGTAGTCAGTATTCTTCTCACTCTCCTTATCCTCGTACAAGCAAAAGGAAATGGACTTTCTATAGCCCCTGGCTCGAATGACTTCGGGAAATTTGAAAAACGGGGAGCGGAAAAAACCCTTCACATCGCCACCATCGTTCTGGGAACGGTATTTGTTGTCAATGCAACTATTTACTTTTTCCTCTCGTAGAACTGTGGAAAAACTCGTTCTTCGAGCTTGAAATCTCTGCTCCTCATTCATCGTACAGTCGTACGCCTCATTTCAGTGCTCGATTCGCACTCGAATTACTTCGTTTTTGCACAGTTCTGAGACAAGTTATTAGATATTACAAAGATTCCGTAATTTTTCCTCATGTCTATATACCAAACTATCAAGAAGTATTTTCTATTTCTTTCCGTTTTTTTCGTTTTTGCAATAAGCGTGCATCTTATTTTTCTGTATATATCAGAAGATGCCGCACGAAGCCCCGAGGAAGGAGGAACGGTGAATATAGGATTTATAGGAACAGTGCCGAATCTGAATCCTGCGACCTATGGAACGGATCCTGTAGGAGATTATTTGCTCCGATTCCTCTCCCGATCGCTTCTCCGATACAATGTCGAAACGAAACAGATGGAAGGAGATCTCGCGAATTGTAATCTCGGGGAAAATTTCTCGGAGATTAAATGTTATATAAAAAACGATGCGACGTGGAGTAATGGAACTCCCATAACCAGAGAAGATATTTTGGCGACATATGATATGTTCCAGAATAGCGATATGAATAAAGTAGCCAAAAAACTTTTGGAGGGGGTTGTCATAATGGATCAAGGGGAATACATCCAATTCTCCGGAAAAGCCGATGTTCTGGTTCTCGATATGCTTCTCTACCCGATTATAGAGAAAGGGGTAGTGGAAAAAATAAAGAGTAACGGTTTTTCTGTAAGTGAAAATCTCTCGTCCGGACCATATGTTTTCGAAAAACGGGAATCCGACGAAAAAACTAAGAATGAAAAAGTCTCTTTCATAAAAAATGAACAGAGTAAGAAAGACCAGACCTATATTCAAAGATACGTGTTTCGATTTTTCGATGATAAAAATGAACTCATAACAAATAAAGATAGTCTCAATATCGTTTTTCCGAATAGCGCCATTGATTCTCTTTCTTCGCCTCGATTTAATAAATATGAATTTATATTTCCGGAATATATCTCACTCTTCCTTAATTCAGATAAAATCAATTCGGAACTTCGAGGTCTCCTACTTGGTTCCCTCGCAAAAGTAAAATTTCCCTCACTCGATGAAAAAACCGGAATGTTACTCAAAAACCCGTTTTTTACAGATGAATCGATTCTCCCTGCAGACTTTGATGCTATGAAAATTGATACGGCCATGAAGAATCTTGGCTACTTTAAAAAAGAGGCTCTTGTATGAGAACTTGCAAAAGAGAAAGTTGAGACCAAAGTTTCAAGCGAGGGGTTTTCTATGTATTTTACCAGTCCGAGCAATAAAAAATACACAGTAACAAAAGAGGTGGATATTTTACTCTCGGGAAACGCACCGGAAGGAGTGACCTGAGTGTACATCAATAATTATCGTCTCAAAACTTTTTCTCCGAAAGATAAGAAATTTTATTATCGTGCAAACCTGAGTATAGGAACGCTCAAAAATGGAGAAAACATCTACAATCTCGCTTTTGAAACGGGAGGAAAAAAAATGGAAAAGGAAACTATCATCCTCTTTCTTGCAACGACGACAGAGGAGATGGAAGCGAAAGAAAAGGAATACGCAACGAAATTGCAAGCAGAGAGAAATAATTCGGTTGCTCAAGAACAAAAACAAACAGAAGAGAAAAAAACTCTGACAGAAAAAATCGAACCTCTCGATCCTCTCTACTATTATGACAAAAATCTAAAGAAATTTTCATTGAACTTTGTTTTTACGAAACAGACTCCTTATATGGAAACGCTCGCAACAGAGATTGCTCGTCATCTCAAAACTCTCTGAATCGATGTACAAAGTACTCCTCTTTCCACAGAAGATCTTCAAACAATCATTTCCAAAGGAGAAAAACAGTATTCTCTGATTTTGACCGGGATAAATCTCTGACTTTTTGATTACAATATATTTCCATTCCTTCACTCCTGACAGGCGGAAAAAGGATTCAATTTCGCAAAACTCAAGAACATCGCGCTCGATATCCTTCTCGAGCGTCTGAAATCGAGTCAACTCAATTCCGATTCGCTCAAGTTCCTTCAATCGCAGATTCTGGAAATCCTCAAAAAAGAAAACGTATTTGTTCCACTCTATAGTCCCTATAACACTTTCTTTATAGACAAAAACCTCAAACAATTACGTACAGCTCCGGTACTTCCCTACTCATCATCACTCTACGATATCGGAGAAAATATGTACTTGAAAGAAAATTTCACCATACAGTTTGAAGGAAAGAATATGAATGGATTGATAGATTGGCTGAAAAAACATTCTCCTCTAGTAAACTTATAAAGTATGGAAACCCTTGGACACATTCACCAATCCCATGAGAATCCTTCTACTATAAAAGAATTCCATGAGCCTCAAGCGATCGATCTAAAAACGTCAAGTGATGGATATGAAACACGAAAAGAACTCACTCTTCGAGAATCGATTGTGGGTCCCGCTTGGCATCTTGTTATGAACACTTCTTTCATAAAAAAGTTCAACTTCTTCCCTTCGTTGTTATCGACTATTTATTTGGGTTGTATCATCCTCTACCAGATTGCCTTTTCATACGTCTATATATTTCAACTCAAAGATCAGTTTTTTGCTCTCATCATACAATGGGTACATACCTCGTACTTTTTGCAAGTCATCGGAGCACTCGTAATCGGGATTATCCTCTACCTCTTTATCACTCCGATCGCAGAATGAGGCCTCATATCCCTCATAGCCAAGAGGCAGGACGGGTCTTTTGAACCGCGTGAAACCAAGGGACGACTCGGGTATGGAATCTCTCGTGGCCTTATGAATTTTCTCCCTATTTTCGAGCTCAGCAATTCTCTCGCCATCTTCAAACTCCTCTCCATTATTACCTTCTATCTTTTCCTCCTGCGAATATTCGGGAAAGATTATTTCATGAGTATCACCGTATTCATGGTCATCTATCTTGGTTTTTCCTTTCTCGTGAACATTCTCTTTTCTTACGCACGGTTTTTTATCATATTTGAACACAAGAAAGCACTGGAATCACTCAGTCTTTCGGTACGGATGGCCCTTAGTAATCTCGACATAACTTTTCACCTCTATTTCACCCTTCTCCTCGTATATATCCGGACATTCATAACCGCCATTATTTTCATTATTTTTCCTTTTGTAATATCAGGACTCTTTACCTATGTCACCATCTCCCTCCTACAAATCATAGCGATAGGGATACTTTCTCTCCTCTTTCTTATACTTCTCGTATTCATATCTCATCTGAACTCGGTGCTGGAGATATTCGTGGAAACGATCTGGTATAATGCCTATCTGGAAAACAAAAAGCACTCTCACATAGAAGAAAGTCATCATCATATAGAGGAAAGTCACCATTAATCGGTGACTTTTTTTAAAACGATTTGACTTTCCCGAAAAAAAGAATAACCTACCCCCTAGGTATATTTCTTTTCTAAAAAAATATGATTGAACCATATAAAACAAAACTTATTACGAACCTCAAAAAAACTCGTGGACTCCTGGAGACTGTGGAAAAGATGGTGGAAAACGATCGATATTGTATGGACATAGCCCAGCAGATCAACGCATCGCTCGGACTTATGAAAAGTGCGAAAGATTTGATACTCCAAAGTCACCTGAATTCCTGCGGATCGAACAAACTCACATCCCCTGACAAGGAGGAAAAAGAACAATTCATACAGGAACTCATGGATATATTTCATATCTCCCATAAGAAGTAATAAACAAGGCTTGTCATATAAGAAGTGGAGGGAATTTTTATTTCGATGTTAAGACGGCCTTGTAAATTCGAGAATAGTCACTGGCTTCGTCTTGACGAGAAATAATAATCCTCTCCACGAAAATCTCGAGTGGATTTACATTTAATATCTTTACTAATAAATATTAAAATATGAAAAAACTCACTATAGACGTCGCAGGAATGCACTGCAAATCCTGCGAACTCCTCCTCGAACGCTCGATACGAGGCGTGGAAAATGTCGAGAAAGTGCATGCAAATCAATCCAAAGGAACTGTTGAAGTTTCCTATAGCGAAACCGTACCGGATGAAAAAGTCATCGAATCCATCATCGAGGAAAACGGGTACAAACTCGGGAAAGAAGCGAAACTTCCCTGGTTTCATAGTAGTCCGAAAAAATACTTGGAAACTTTTCTCATCGCATTGGCACTCTCTATCATCTATATAGTCGCAAAGATGAGCGGATTTTCCCTCGGGGGTTTCGGGAATTTTACTTCCCCAACACTCACAGTGGCATTTCTCGTCGGAGTTACCGCGGGAGTTTCAAGCTGTATGGCTTTGGTCGGAGGACTCATCCTCGGGGTAAGTTCGAAATGGAATGAAGAGCATATTCATGCCTCGAAATGGCATCGATTTGAACCACACCTCTACTTTAATATCGGGCGTGTCGCCGGATTTGGAATCCTCGGAGGACTTCTCGGAATATTCGGATCCTTTGTCTCGCTTTCTCCATTCGCTATCGGAGTTCTCACAGTCGCAACAGGGCTTATTATGCTCCTGCTTGGTATAAATCTCTCAGAGCTTTCTCCAAGACTCTCTCGGGTATCGATCACGCTCCCGAAATTCCTCGGAGCCGGAGTCGCGAACGATTGAGGCGTTTCAAAACACATAACCGCCCTCTCTACGGGAGCACTTACATTCTTCCTGCCGTGCGGTTTCACGCTCGCTATGCAGGCATATGCGATCACGACCGGAAGTTTTACGACCGGAGCCCTCACCATGATGGCATTCGCCCTCGGAACCGCTCCCGGACTCCTCGGAGTCGGATGACTCACTTCCTCCCTTTCAGGAACTATCGCGAAACGGTTCTTTCGCTTTATGGGAGTTCTCGTGCTCCTTCTGGCGCTCTTCAATATATCGAACGGATATACTCTCATGAATCTCGGGGGTTCTATGAAAGTAGTACCATCGACGGGGATCGTATCGGATGAATTTCAAGAAATCCGGATGACCGAATGAGACGGTGGATACACTCCCAATGTCTTTCATATCAAACCGAATAGGAAAACAAGGTGGATAATCAATGCGACGAATCCCTATTCCTGTGCGAGCCAGTTGACCGCTCCATCTATCGGAGTTTCGAAGCAACTCGAACAGGGCGAAAATGTTATAGAATTCATCTCGCCTGCGAGCGGTACGATACGGTTCTCCTGTAGTATGGGGATGTATTCCGGGAAAATCATCGTTGACAGTGCCGAGTCAGGTGTGAAAACATCTTTGGCACCGACTCAAACAACTGCGGTTTCGGATACTCCGACAGAAATTGCCCATAGCTGTTCGACAGTGTCGAGGGTAAAAAAATAATCTCTTGGAGATAGAGAAGATTGGATTATAATACAAAGTCTATTTCTTAATTTTTCTTACTATGATGCACTGGTATGGATACAATGGCTACGAGCCATTCGGAGGAAGCTTTACTTTTCTCGGGCCTATTCTTATGGTTCTATTCTGGGTTGCCGTTATCGTTCTCATCGTGTACCTCGTACGCGGAGATTTATGAGTTTCCCATAAACTGAAACAGGGAAACAAGACGGCGATCGATATCCTCAAAGAACGCTACGCGAAAGGAGAGATCGACAAAAAAGAATTTGAAGAAATAAAGAAAGATTTGATGTAAAAAGCACTCCTTTATCACATCACTTTATATGGGAAGAAAAGGAGATTTATTTCGATATTCATATGGCCTTGGAGAACTTCCGTATCAAAGTTGGCTTCATATGAATGAGAAATGAATTCCTATTCTTCCCACGAGTGATAGAAAAAAGAAATGATATTTTTTTACTTGTACCACACCTCAACCAGAGGTAGAGGTATATATTTATATTAATCATCTGCAACGTATGAAAGTTATCACTTTTGAAATCTCCTGAATGCATTGTTCGAGTTGTTCTCTCCTCATCGAGAAATCCCTCAAACAAATTCCGGGGGTCATTGAAGCGAATGTGAATTTCGCTTCCGAAAAGGCACGCGTCAAATACGATCCGAAGAGTACGAATCCCGAAGTACTTAAGAAAGCTATTGTCGATGCCGGGTACGAGGCTTTTGACATAGCAGCCCCAGGGGATCACTCCGAGCATATGAAACGAAGCAATGACATCGGGAAATGGAAAATGCGATTTGCAAGCTCTGCGATCCTTTCGCTTCCGATGGTGCTGTTTATGGTGCTTGATTTCGTTCGATTTCCGCAGTACGAAGGACTCATCATGCCCTATGCGGCGATTATTTCCCTCCTTCTCGCAACTCCGATAGTATTTTTTATCGGACGGGAGTTCTTTTCCGGAGCATGGTCAGCGCTCCGCATGAAGACCGCGAATATGTATTCGCTCATCGCCATCGGGACATTCACCGCCTATGCGTACAGCCTCTATTCATATGTCGTTTACTTCATACAGACCGGTTCGCTCATCGGACTTAACGGCATGAAAATCCCTGACATCTATTTCGAAGTGGCGGCATTTCTCGTGGCATTTATCTCACTCGGAAAATACCTCGAAGCCCGGGCAAAAGGAAAAACTTCCGAGGCCATCGAGCGACTCATGGACATGGCACCGAAAACCGCACGGGTCAAACGAAACGGATCCGTTATGGATATCGCCGTCGAGGAGGTGAAACAAAGCGATATCGTCATCGTGCGTCCGGGAGAAAAAATCCCGGTCGACGGGGTGATAGCCGAAGGGTACTCGAGCATCGACGAATCCATGCTGACCGGAGAAAGTATGCCAGTCGAAAAAACTTCCGGTTCGAAAGTTTTTGCCGGAACCATCAATAAACTCGGGAGTTTCGAGTTTCGGGTGACCGGAGTCGGTTCCGATACGGCACTCTCGCACATCATCGCACTCATAGAGGAAGCTCAGGGATCCAAAGCTCCTATTCAGGGGCTCGCAGACAATATTTCCGCCGTTTTCGTGCCGATGGTTATCGTCGTCGCCATCATCACATTTTCCGTCTGGTACTTCCTCCTCGGTTCGTCGTTTGCAACGGCGCTTCTCTACTTCTCTGCGGTCATCGTCATCGCTTGCCCCTGTGCACTCGGACTTGCGACGCCGACCGCTATTATGGTCGGAACCGGGAAAGGGGCCGAGCACGGAATCCTCATCAAATGAGGAGAACCGCTCGAAACTGCTTGTAAAATAGATGTCATAGTACTCGATAAAACGGGAACCATTACCGAAGGGAAACCAAAAGTCACAGATATCATACCGATTGCGGACATGGAAGAAAATGAGATTCTTTCCATAGCTGGAGCGCTCGAACGAAAATCTGAGCATCCGCTCGCAGAAGCCATTGTGCAAAAAGCGGACGAATTAAAGGTTGTCACTGCGGATGTCGAAAACTTTCAAGCGGTTCCCGGAAGGGGGGTTTGCGGAACGCTCGGAGGGAAAACCTATCTCCTCGGAACGAGGCTCTTCCTCGAGGAAAACCATATCGCCCTCAAGATGAAAGCGACGATTGAAAACCTCGAAGCGGAGGGGAAAACCGTTATGCTTTTATCAGATGAGGAAAA